>CALBTQ010000158.1 GCA_937967875.1 uncultured Pseudomonadota bacterium | reverse complement strand
GATCGTATTCGGTGACTGGAGTTCAGACGTGTGCTCTTCCGATCTACGTGATCCACATCATCAACCACTACTACGAGGAGGCGGCGCAGAGCGACGATCGACGGCAGGTGATTCTGGCGACGATGGAACACATGATCAGCGCCTGTTTTCTCACTTCGATCACCACGGCGGTCGGCTTCGCCTCGCTGCTGGTCGCTGATTTGCGCAGCATCCGCGAGTTCGGCATTTACAGCGCGCTGGGCATCATGATCGCTTACCTGTTGGGGATGACGATCACACCGATCGTGCTTTCCCTGTTGCCGCTGCCGAAAACGAAACGCTGGCAAGGCTACGAGCAATCCATGACCGCCCGCGCGCTGCTGCGCATCGAGCGGTTCGTCCATCGCGACCGCCGGTGCATTCCCTTGCTGGTCGCGCTGCTGACGATTGCATCGATCATCGGCATCACACGGCTGAACATCGAAACGCAGATCTCCAAGTTCATCCCCCGCAACGCGCCGTCGATCGACGGGCTGAATTTCATCCAGGATCACATGGCCGGCTTCAGTACGTTGGAACTGGCGGTGGAAGGCGTTCCGGAGGTATTTCAGGAGCCGTGGGCGCTGGGGGAACTGGATGAATTGCAGACTTTTCTGCGTTCGCTGCCCGGCGTGGATACAGCGCATTCGCTGACTGAATTCATCAAGGAAACGAACAAAGTGATGCACGAGGGCAACGACGATTTCTATGCGCTACCCGCCGATCGACCGACAGTAGCGCAATACCTGCTTTTGTTGTCGATGACCGGCAAGGCCGATTTCCTGGATTCGTTCGTCTCCTTCGATTTTTCCGGCGCGCGGGTGAGCGCCCGCATTCATTCGATGAGCAGCGCCGAGCATCTCGCCTTGCTCGACCGCGTGGAAACATTCGCCGCGCAAAATCTCGATCCGCGTTTGCATCTGACGACCACCGGCGTGATCAAACTCTACGCGACCACGGTGCATGCGCTGGTGAACAGTCAATTGCGTTCACTGTTTTTCTCTTTCGCGATTATCGCGTTGATGATCATCCTGCATTTGCGCTCGCTGCGCATCGGCCTGCTGGCGATGATCCCCAACCTGCTGCCGATTCTGATGACGCTGGGCATCATGGGCTGGCTGAACATCTCGCTGAACGTGGCGACGGTGATGATCTCCTGCATTGCGCTGGGTATTGCGGTGGACGACACGATCCACTTCCTGACGCGCTACCGTCGTGAAATCCGTCTCGACGGCGAAGTCGATTCGGCCATTCATCGCACGATGCTCAGCAGCGGGCGCGCGATCGTTTTCACCTCGTTGATCATCGCCGCCGGATACGCGGTGATTATTTTTTCCAGTTTCCGCCCGAATCGATATTTCGGCTTGCTGACCGCCGTGACGATGCTCGCGGCGTTGATCGCCGACCTGATCGTCCTGCCATTCCTGGTCAAAACGTTTCATGTGGGTTGGCGAACGAGTAAATGAACCTTTGAATCGGCGCAGCGAACTGATACACTGAGCGGCAGCAATCTTTCCAGAAACTTAAATATATTTTAGGAGTCATCGATCGCATACGCGGTTCGTCGAATTCCTGATCATGTGAGCCTTGCTTGGCCGGCGGCCATGGTGTGCCTTTTGCTTTTGGTTTGGCCTACGAGATCCGGAGCCGACGCTCTGTTCAGCTATGGCTTCACGCCGCGCGGCATCGGCATGGGCGGGGCTTTGGCGGCCACCGCGGACGACTTCGCCGCCGCCTATTACAATCCCGCCGGCGGAGCGTTTCAGTCGCGCCCTTCCCTCGGCCTAGGGTACATGGTCACCGGATCACACCTGCAGGGCATCGGCATCGACGCGCCCGAGTTGGACCACACGCAGGGATTGATTTTCGGCGCCACGCTGCCGTTGCCCTTCGGCAGTTTTCTTGAGGAACGCGCGGCGCTCAACCTGGGGATCTTCCTGCCCAACGGCATGCTGTTGGGCATTGAAGTGCCGCAGGCAACCGATCCGCAATACATTTTATTGGAAAATGCCGGGCGCAGCCTGAGCCTGATTCCCACCCTCAGCGTGCGCGTGCTGCGCGGTCTGGCGATCGGCGGCGGCGTGCAGTTGTTCGACAACACCTCCGGCGAGTTGAACGCGACGATCGAGCCGGACGGAACGATCCAGGCAACGGTCGGTCAGGAATTGCCGACCAGCTTCGCGGCTACGGCCGGCGCGCTGTTTCGCTTCGGCGACTATTGGCCGCGGCTGAACGGTCTGCGCACCGGCTTCGTTTTTCGCGACCGCTTCTTCACGCGGTATGACATTCCGGTGAACACAGCGATCGGCGATACGCCGCTGCTGGTCAGCTTCAAGGCAACCAGCCTGTACACACCGCGCCAGTACGTGTGGGGTGCGGCCTGCCAAGCGGGGCGCTGGTTGTGGGCGCTGGACTTGTCCTACAACGAGTGGTCTGACTTCCCCGATCCGAATCTGCAGATCGAAGTGGACATCGACATTCCGCTGTTGCCAATCGAATTTCAGGACAGTCGATCGTCGTCGCCGCATTTTCACGACACGCTGACCGCGCGCACCGGCCTGGAAGTGCTGACCTATCAGGGGGCGAATGTCGATTGGTTCATGCGCGCCGGTTACAGCTTCGATCCCTCGCCCGTGCCGCCGCAAACCAACTCAACCAACTATCTCGACGCGAACCGGCATATTTTCGGCTATTCGATCGGTTGGCTGCTGCACCACTTCGGCGCGTATCGCTTCGAGCTGCCGCTGTTGTGGGACATCGCCGGGCAAGCACAGTACCTGCCGCCGCGCTCGGCGTATAAACATGAGTCGGTCGATCCGGCCAATCCGGGGTATCCGCGCGTCGGTTTCACCGGCTGGCTGTTTGCGGGAGCGCTGACGGTCAGCTTCCGCTTCGATTACGAGTAACGCATGAGACGATGGTTGCCGCTCATTCTGTTTTGTCTTTTGCCGACGACGGCGTGGGCCGGGCCCTATGAGTTCTTCGGCACCGGACCGCGCGCCATCGCCATGGGCGGAGCTTACGCGGCGCTGGGCGAGGACATCGCCGGGCTGTATTACAACATCGCGGCGATCGAGCAGGTCGAGCGGCTGCACCTGGAGGCTGGCTACGTTTACGCGACGCCGCATTACACGATCAACGGCCGCAAACACGACATCGACGACAACCGGGGCGTCACCTTCGGCGGCATCGTCTCGATGCGCATCGCCGGGCATCGACTGAGCACCGGTCTGAATTCATTCATTCCCGACGATCACGTCATGCGCTTTCTCGTGTTGCCGACCGATCATCCGCATTCGCCCATGGCGGCCAACGCCAACCATACGTTGGTGACGATCATCGGCGGCGCCTTCGAGGTTTTCGATTGGTGGTCGATCGGCGTGGGCATGAACGTACTAGCCGACAATCGCGGCGGCGTGACCTTGCGCATCAATGAAAATCGACCGAGCACTGGTTCGCTCAAAAGCGAGATCGGCACCTTCTTTTCGCCGGTGGCGGGAATGTGGTTTCAGCCGCTGCCGGCCTGGCGCATCGGCCTGGGGTATCGCGAAAAGGTGGAAATGCGCCTGGATCTGCCGAACAAAATAACCATTCCGCCGCTGGAAGCATATCCTGCCAACAACCTGACGCTGCTGCGCGAAAGTCAGTTGGATCTATACGCCTACACGTGGAGCCACTTTTCACCGCGTCAATTTCAGCTTGGCGTGGCCGTGCAGCCGTGGGGCTCACTGACGGCGGCGGTGGACGTCACACACATGGCCTGGTCGGAAATGCGCACCGACGCGGCGGCTTCGTACGTGTACCTCAATGGCGGTCTTGCCGACGTGTTTCCCACCAAGAACGGCACACCGCCGCCGAACCCGCATTTTCGCGATACGTGGAATCCGGCGATCGGCGTTGAGGGCGCCGTCTGGCAGGGCGATTTACTGCGTGTGGACCTGCGCGGCGGATATCGATATCGTCCCACACCCGTGCCCGATCAAACCGGTGTGTCCAATTATCTCGACTCGAATACGCACATTCCTTCACTCGGCATGGGACTGACCGTCGACCACCTGGGCGAAGTGCTGCCCCGCCCCTGTTCGTTGGACGCGTTCGCGCAATACCATCAGCACGAACGGCGCGAAACGCACAAAGACGATCCGACCGACCGGGTCGGCGATCTCGTCTTTGAAGGCTCTTGGATCAATATCGGGGCGAATTTCACCCTACGTTTTTAGCGCACCCAGCGGCCATACCAATACGCCCAACGGAAATCCACCCCGGGATTGAGCCGGCTGCCGTTGCCGCCGCCGTTGGGTTTATACGGATTCGAACGCCAATGGTAGTTGCTGGGCGGCCGCACTTCCTGCGGAATCGGCTCCTGGCAGATCAAATCGCCGTTGCGGCCCACCTCGCCCAACACGGTGACTTCATCGCCGTTGTTGAGCACGCAGTGACGCGAACTGATTTCGTCTTCGTCGCAATTGATGACTTCGACGTCCCAATAAGGCGCCTCGGCGTACTCAAACAGCGTGGTCACGCCGCGCTCGACGGCGTCGGCGTCGGGCGCCTGCAGCATCGTATTGAACGCCGAGGAACCGGACACCGCCGCGGCGTAGGTGAAGTCGAACAGGCTGTAGGCGTACTCTTCCGGCTGACGGCTCAGCAACAGCGGTCCGTTGAGATACAGGTGATGGATGGTCGCGTAACGGATGCGTTGGCGCGCGGTTTCATCGGCCAAATAGCGCTGCGCGAGCAAGGCGCCGGCCATGGCCATGTTCGTCGCGCTGAAGTTCGTTTGCCACCACAGGTTGACGCCCAATTGATGATTCGCCGCGATCTGATCCAGGTGCCGCTCGCCGATCAGATGATCGTACAGGTACTCTTCCAAATTCGGATCTTCCGAGCAGTAAGTCAGCGCGGCCACGATGCCCAACGACATCATCGAGTACATGCCGTCTTTGATCGGCAGCCAGGCGAGATAAAAACGATCCCAGGCATTTTCGTTGAGATAGCCGTGGTAGGTCGTGCGCTCGTCGGCGTCGAAAATTTCCAGGTCGAACGCCTGCCCCAAACTGCCCGGTCCGCCGGTGCGCTCGACCATCAGACTGTGGCCGATTTCCGCGGCGTACTGCTGCAACGTTTCTTTGGTGTCGGCATTGAACGTATCGTCGTCCTTGATCACCTCCCAGATCGCCGCAAAAGCGCTGGCCCAGCCGATGAACTGGTCGCGGCTGCAGGAATCTTCCCACTTGTAGGTCGCGTAGCGGTTGTCCGCGCTGTTGTCCTCGCGCCAGGTGCCGTTGTCTTTTTCCTCGGGCAGCGGATTGCCGAACTCATCGAACAGCGGCGTCGTTTCCTGCGCCGCACAACTGCCGGCCACCTCCTGGTTGCAAAAGCCGCGGGCGATGACGCCGTTGCCGCCGGTGATTTCATAACCGATGAACAATCCGTCGATGCCGCGCTGCAGAAAATCGCGGGCGCGCTGCACGTCTTGGGCGTCGTATCCCTGATCGCGCAACACGCCGTAACGGAAGGCGTCGGCGGCGATACCCACGCCGGCATATAAACCGGCAACCTTTTCATGCGCGTCGATCACGTCCAGCGGATCCAGTCCGCCGCTATACGTGTTAAAATCCCAGGAGTCGGAGTTTTGAATGAAGTCTTCGATCAACGCGCGATTGGCGACCTGTTCGAGATTGACCACCACGTCGGAGTTGATGTGGTTGCCGCTGCAATTGAACAGCAGGTGCGTGCGATCGTAGCGGTCGGCTTTGGCTTCCAGATCGGCGTCGTAGCCTTCCTCGTCCGGTCCGGGCAACAAAGACGTGCCTTCGTAGGGCGGCGTCGTGTCGTCATCGCCCGTGTCGTCATCCGTCGTGTCGTCGTCGAGCGTATCATCGTCGGATGTATCGTCGTCATCGTCGGCGGAATCGTCGTTGTCATCGTCGTCGCCGGGCGATTGATCGTCGTTGTCGTCGTCATCGTCGTCGTCGCCACAGCCGACAACGAATAAAACCAGCGCCGCCATCAACCAGAGAATCAACCGATAGTGCCTGCTCTTCATGTTTCCCCCTGCCCGCATCAGCTACGGATCAAGGTATCATAGCAAACTTTTTCCACGAATGAATCCAGGGATTGTTCCATTTGGGAATGTTGAACCGGTGTCTTTATTTAGCCCGGTCATCGGATTACAATGCGCGGGCAACCTAGCGTCTATCAACTGGAAATAATTTACCGTATCGATGCAGGCCCCAACAAGAACGCTGTCTTGCCGACAGTGATAACGATCCGAGTGCATAGGCGGAGAAAAAACGAATCATGGGTATCCCACGAATTATCTACCTTATCGAGCTGTTGTCGCGCGCAAGCGAATCGACTCCGGAGAAAGTGGCGCAAATTCGCGAAAAGCGATTTCGGAGGTTGTTGCACATTGCCTCCACGAAATCTCCTTTCTACCAAAAACTCTATCGCGGCATCGACCTGAATACTTGCCGGCTGACCGATCTGCCGGTGATCACCAAACCGCAAATGATGGCCGAGTACGACGACTTCGTCACCGACCGTCGCATCAAACGCACCGAGTTGCGCGAATGGCTGAGCGACAAAACAAACCTCGGCAAATACTACAAAAACGCGTTCATTCCGTTTCAGACCAGCGGCACCACAGGCGAAAACGCGCTGGTCATTTACGATCGCGAAGCGATGGACTGGGTGCACGCGGCGATCATGGCGCGGCACGCGTTGCCGGCGCTGCTGACCTTCGGCGACCGGTTGCGGATCATGGCCGGGTTTTTACGGCGCTCGCATCAGTTCGCCTCGATCGTGATGACCGGCGGACCGTATCCGGCATACACGGCGGCGCTGTACACGCCCAACATGCATCGGTTGTTCGTCAATACCGAAATCTTTTCGCTGCTCGAGCCGATCGATACGCTGGTCGCCAAGCTCAACGAATTTCAACCAAAATCGATTTTCTCATACCCGTCGGTGTTGAACATGCTGGCGCGCGAACAACAGGCCGGCCGATTGCACATTACCTTGGACGAGGAAATCTCCGCGCTGGCCACGGGCAGCGAGCCATTATCGATGGCCACCAGACAATTAGTCGAAGAGGTGTGGGGCAAAGGCGTGCAGGACACCTACGGCACATCCGAATGCTTCATCATGGCGCGCGCCTGCAATCAGTTCGACCGCATGCACGTGATGAGCGACATGTGCATTTTGGAGATCGTCGACCGTCATTACCGCCCCGTGCCCGACGGCGAGATCGGTGAGAAGGTGCTGCTGACGAACCTGTTCAATCACGTGCAGCCTTTTGTGCGTTACGAGATCAGCGATGTGACTGGCTACTCACTCGAACCGTGCGCCTGCGGTTCGCCGTTCCCCACCCTGTTGCCGGTACAGGGCCGCACCGACGACATTTTTTACATCGACCGCGCCGAAGGCGGCTATGAATCGGTGCATCCGTATCTGTTCCTGGGGCCGATCGTCGAGTTGGACGAGGTGAAGGAATATCAGTTGTCGCAAACCGGACGCAACGAGTTCACTTTCCGTTATGTGCCGATCGAAGGCGCGGGCGAACTCGGCGACAAGGTGCGGCGCACATTGCTCGCCGGTCTGCAAAAAGCCGGCTTGGCCCAACGCATCACGCTCAATTGCCTGCGGGTAACGGAAATTCCACGCGATAAACGTTCCGGAAAATTCCGCCAGATCATCAGTGAAGTCGGCGCCCCGGCCGATCTGGACGAAGCCACGCGCCGCGAGCATTAAAAAGAAAAGGGAGCGTTGAGCAACGCCCCCTTTCCCAAGGGTTGTCTCGCTTAGAACGCGCGCGTATTGGGCACCGTGCTGGCGACCATCAATACTCGCACCGGAATATCGATCACACCCAACACTGGAATCACCATGCCGGCCGTGGTCTGGCCGTCGATCACGGTCATCATGCGACCGTCGCGGCTGTAACGCAGCAGGCTGGGAATCTTCATGCGCATGTCGTGCACAAGGAAGGAATCGAGAAGCGAATTTTCCACGTGCAGGGTCATGGCGACGTCGACCTGGTTGCCCAGCAGCTTTTCCGGCGCCTGGTAGATATCGGTGGTCGAGGAATCGCGGATCAGAATGCGGAACTGCCCCATATCCATCAGCCCTTTGTCGTCACCGAACAGGCTGACGCTGACACTCGTGCCGAACTGCAGCGTGTTGGCGACCACATTCACTTCCATGTGCGGCTCGCCGTCTTCGTAGTAACTCAGCTCGTGCACGTTGACCGGGAAGAAGCCCATCACGTACACCGGATCCTTGATCATCGGCGAATCCATGATCATGAAGTTCGCGGGGGTGGTTACTTCGTCGTTTTCCAGATAGCCGTTCACGTCGGCGTCGGCGTAAGCGTAGCTGA
>CALBTQ010000157.1 GCA_937967875.1 uncultured Pseudomonadota bacterium | reverse complement strand
CGATATCGTATTCGGTGACTGGAGTTCAGACGTGTGCTCTTCCGATCTGAAGCAGTAAATAAAGATGTCCAGGCTCGACGGACCGAAGTTGTCGAAGTTGACCAGGAAAAATTCCTGATGGATTTTCGGGTCGGCGCGCAGGATCTCGCGGATCTTCGTCACCGCCGCTTCCATCTTCTCGGGCGTGGCGTCGTAGGTCACGCCGACCGACATTTTGATGCGCCGCTTTTTCATCCGCGACCAGTTGTTGATCGCGCTGGTGGTGAACTTCGAGTTGGGTACGGTGATCACGCTGTTGGCGAAGGTGCGGATGCGCGTGGTGCGCAGGCTGACGTCCTCGACGGTGCCTTCGAGGCCGTCCATTTCGATCCAGTCGCCGACCAGGAAAGGGCGGTCGAGAAAGATGACGATCGAGCCGAAGAGGTTGGCCACGGTGTCTTTTGAAGCCAGCGCGAGGGCAGCGCCGCCGAAGCCCAGGCCCGCCAGCAGGCTGCTGACCGAGTAGCCCAGGTTTTGCAGCACGAGAATCACGCCGATGAAAATCAGAAAGACCTTGCCGCTGCTGCGGACGATCGGCACGATCTGATCGTCGAGTTTCGAGTCGGATTTGTCCGCCTTTTGCAGCCAGTATTCGCAGCCGCGGTCGAGCAGGCGGATGGCGATCCAGACGATCAACACGGCGATAACGCCGTTGAGCGCCGCGTCGACGAAGCGTTGGATGTTCACCGGCTCGACGGGCAGTTGCACGATCAGCGTGGCCACGTACACGCCGGCGGCGACCGTCGCCCAACCCAACGGCGCGCTCAGTGAGTCGAGCAGAATGTCGTCGAAGGCGTAGGTGTTTTCGGTCGCCTTTTTCGTCAGCCGAGTCAGCACGATGTCGACGATTTTTTTGCCGATGAAGCCGGCGAGAATCGCGCCGAGCGCGCCGAGGTAGGCGTACAGCGCGATGCCCATGAGCGGCGTGGAAAGTATTTGTTTTAATTGTTCCATGGAAATCGTTCCTTTGTTTGTCGCTTGTCGGGTAGTTCCTTCCTAACGCACACGCGGCGGCGAGGCAAGGCACTGGCGCGATTTTCATCCGGTGAATAAAGGAAAAAATACGTACGGCGTGCGAAACGCCTTGCCAGACAGTTGTTTTACACGATTAACGTCAATACGACACGTCGAGCCAGCCGTCCTCGATGTCGACGGTGATCGTGCCGAGCAGGTCGGTGCGCAACACTTCGGCGCCGGCGTCTTCCCAATCCTGCATCGCCGCCTGCGTCGGGTGACCGTAGGGATTGTCCGCGCCGACGGAGATCACCGCGAACAGCGGCGACACGTAGCCGGCGAACTCCTCGTCGCGATCGGCGCTGCCGTGATGCGGCACCTTGACCAGATCGGCGGCCAGATCGTCGCCGTACACGCCGATCATCTCGCCCTGGCTGTCTTCGGTAAGGTCGCCGGTGAACAACGAAACGGCGTCTTCGCAGTCGACCGAGAGCACGATGCTGTTGTCGTTGCGGTTCGTCCAACCCTGGTCGGCGTTGAGCACCCGCACCGTGCAGCCGTCGATGGTTTCGACGTCGCCGCGCTCGACGAGGCGCCGCTGAATGCCGGCGTCGTCAACCGCCTTGTCGAATTCCTCGTAGGTCATCGTCGAGTTGGTTTCGCCGTTTTCCCACAGCACGCCGACTTCGATCTCGTCGATCACGTCGTCCAAACCGCCGCAGTGATCGGCGTCGGGATGCGTGATGACCATGTAGTCGAGGTAGGTCAGGTGCAGTTGTTCGAAATGCGGCACGATGACGTCGTCGCCCGCCTCGTTGGGGCCGCCGTCGATGAGCATCGTCTTGCCTTGCGGAAAGCGCAGCAGGATGGCGTCGCCCTGGCCGACGTCGTAGAAGACGACCTGCAGGCCGTCCGGCGGCGCGTAGGTGTTGTCGTCATCGTCGTCATCGTCGTCATCGTCATCGTCGTCATCGTCATCGTCGTCGTCGGGCGTGGCGTCGTCATCGTCGTCGTCATCGGACGTGTCGTTGTCATCGTCGTCGGGCGCCGGTCCGTTGGGCCCGTCGTCGTCGTTGTAGTTGTCCCATTCGTCGTCGTCATCATCGGAATCCTTGTCCGATTTGATCGTACCGCTGCAGGCGGAGACGAGAATGAGGGCGATAAAAATGACGAAAAGGAGAAACAAGGTCGAAGCGGATCGATTTTTCATAACGTCTTCTCGGTGGTTGATTCCGAAGTTGATTCTTTTATCGGAATATTTCGCCTTAACGTTAGCGATTCTAGTGGAAAGGGGCGGGAAGGTCCACATTTGCCATGATTCATTTTTCCGTCGAGGCAAATGCCAAAAGCACTGTCAGTCGGGGATTTACGGATTTCGGGGCGCGCAAAAGCCAGTATTAAAAGGGGCTATGCGGTCGAAGTAAAAACGTCGACGCGCAGAAACCGCATAAAAAGGGGCTTTTGGGAGAAAAAAGCGTTTTTTTCTTTTTGCAAACATGAAAAAGGACTTGACATCGGATGCGATTAAAACAATTTCTATAAGGGTAGTTTTTCGCCCCGGGAATGGAAAGTTTTTTCTGAAGACAACAGTCTTCCCATAACGTAAGCCATAAGAGGAGATGTTGCTATGGCCGACAAGAAACCCATGACCAAAGCTCAGATCGTGACTCACTTCGCCGAAAAGTTTGAATTGCCCAAAAAGTCCGTCAACGCGCTGTTTGACGAACTGGCCGACTTGGCCGCCAAAGAGACCAAGAAGGTCGGCGCCTTCACGCTGCCCGGCATCGGCAAGCTGGTGAAGAACAAGCGCAAAGCCCGCGTGGGCCGCAACCCGGCAACCGGCGAAACGATCAAGATCGCCGCGAAGACCGTGGTCAAAGCTCGCCTGTCGAAAAACTTCAAAGACGCCGTCGTTCCCCCGGCGCCCAAAAAGTAAATCGGCGACAAACTGAATTGGCGATTACCGGCGGGAGCGGTTGCTCCCGCCTTTTTCTTTAAGCGAACGACGGCGGGCCGAGCACTTCGGCGCTGCGCTCGCACACCAGTCGCCCGATGGCGGGCGAGGCGGTCAGGCCGGGCGACTCGATGCCCACCAGGTGCAAAATGCGCGGATCGTCCACCTGCCGCTCGATGAAAAAATCGGCATCCGCTTCGCCGGGGCCGTAGCGCTTGGCGCGAATGCCGGTCTGACCCAGGCGCAGATCGCTCTCGCGCAACGCCGGGCACAGCCGATGCGCGGCGGCGAAAAATTCATTCGGCTCTTGCCGCTCTCCTTCGTAGTTTTCCTTGTCGTCGATAAAACGCGAGGTCGGCCCGACCCACAGCTCGCCGTGCACGGTCTTGGTCAGGTGCACGCCCAGGCTCACCGCGGCCGGCACCGGATACACCAGCGCGTCGATCAGGTGCGCCCGGGCCGGAATGACCGCCGCGTATTCGCCGCGACAGGGGTGAATCCTATGCCGCCCGTCGCCGCACAAGCGCGCGATTTCATCGCTGTACAACCCGGCCGCGTTGACGACCGTGCGCGCCTGCACCGCGCCTTTGGCCCGCGTGTGCAAGGTCAGCGCCGAACCGTTGCGGTCGACGGCGACGACCTGCGCGTCGGTCAGCAGCAACGCTCCGGCGGCCTGTGCGCGTCCGGCGAGCTGATGCAGGTACTCGGCGGCGTCGAAGATGCCGGTGCGCGGCGAGAGCAACGCGGCCTTGAGCGCGACGTGCGGCTCGCGCTTGTTCGCGGCGGCCGCGTCAATCAGCGTCAGGTCGTCCGCGCCGTTGGCGTGACCCTTTTCAAGGAGCGTTTCGAGGATGGGCAGTTGCTCGTCGGTCGTCGCGACGATCATCTTGCCGCAAAAGCGGTGGGCGACGCCCCAAGCGGGCAGGCGCTCGATCATGATTTCCCAGCCGGCGACGCATAGGCGCGCTTTGCGCGATCCCGGCTCGTAGTAGATGCCCCGGTGCACGACCTGGCTGTTGCGTGAGGATTGTCCTTCGCCGAAGCGGCTGCGTTTTTCCAGCACGACCACCCGGTAGCCGGCCGCGGCCAGTTCGTGGGCGCACGACAGCCCGACCGCGCCGCCGCCGACGATCGCCGCATCCATCGCCTGGAACTCTTCGCGCCCCATGATTGCGTCTCTCCGGTTTGCGGGGCATTATAAGGAAAGTTTCTTGCGAAAACAGTGAATTCTTATTAATGTCGTGGTGCGCAAAACGGATCGGTGGATATTTTCGGGGTAATTTTCCCGGCGGAAGGAAAACGAAGGTGACAAGCAAACGTGCGTCCATGTTCGCGCTGGCGGTAGTGCTGCTGCTGTCGTCGGGTTGCGGCGTGATGGTCAAGCGCGCGACGCGTCCGCTGATGGAAAATATGGTCAACGCGGTGATGAAGCAGTCCGATCCCGAACTGGTGCGCGACGGCGCGCCGGCCTATCTGCTGATGATCGACGGCCTGGTGGAAAATTCGCCCAACGATCCGGACGTGCTGGCGGCCGCGGCGCAATTGTACAGCGCCTACCTGTCGGCCTTCGTGATGGACGACGATCCGGCGCGCGCCCGGCTGATGAGCGAAAAGTCGTTCGCCTATGCGATCCGCGCCACCTCGTTGGTCAACGAGATGTTCGCCGACAACTGGGACGCGCCCTTCGAGCAATTCGCCGAAGTGCCGGAATCCTTCGCCGCCGGCGACGAACAATTTCTGTTTCTGGTGATTACGACCTGGGCCAATTTCATCCGCACGCACAGCGACAACTGGGACAACATCGCGGACATCTCCAAGGTTGAGCTGTTGGCCAAGCGGCTGATGGAATTGGACGAAACCTATTACTACGGCGCGCCGCACCTGGCGCTGGGGACCTTGTACTCACTGCTGCCCGAGGCGATGGGCGGCAAGCCGGCGCTGGCCAAGGAGCACTTCGAGCGGGCGCTGGAAATATCCCAGGGCAAGCTGCTGTCGGCGTACGTGATGTACGCGGGCAGTTACGCGCGCCTCGTGTTCGATCGTCCGTTGCACGATCGCTTGTTGCAGCAGGTCATGGACACGCCGGCCGACATCGAGCCGGAGCTGACCCTGATCAACACCCTGGCCAAGCGCCAGGCCGAGCAGATGTTGGCGGAAGCGGACGACTATTTCTAAAGGAGAGCA
The DNA here is from genome assembly GCA_937967875.1 of uncultured Pseudomonadota bacterium. GTDB lineage: Bacteria > Lernaellota > Lernaellaia > Lernaellales > Lernaellaceae > CALBTQ01. The sequence continues at coordinate 2,634 of CALBTQ010000157.1, read as the reverse complement.
TCGTTGATGAAACGAATTTTGATCGGACTGTCGGTCCTGGCGCTGCTGAGCGGCGCGCTGTTTGCCGCGACCGTTTTCGCGGGCGGCAAAACCACGTTGAAGTTGGCGACGATCGCGCCCGACGGCACCTCGTTCGTGGTGGCGCTGCGCGAAGCCGGCAAGGAAATCGAGCAGAAGACCGCCGGCCGCGTGAACTTCAAGATTTATCCGGGCGGCGTGATGGGCAACGACGCGGTCATCCTGCGCAAGTTCCGAACGGGGCAATTGCACGGCTCGTCGTTCACCGCCGGCGGCATCTCGCAGATCTACAAAAACTATCAGGTGATGAGCCTGCCGCTGATGATCCGCAACTACCAGGAAGCCGACGCGGTGCGCGCGCAGATCGAACCGTTGTTGACCGCCAAGCTCGCCGAGCAGGGCTTCATCTCGATGGGCATCAACGAAATCGGTTTTGCCTACCTGTTGAGCAACAAGCCGGTCACCTCGGTCGAGCAGTTGCGCGAATGCAAGATGTGGGTGCCCGAGGGCGATCCGGTCAGCCGCGTGGTCTTCGAGGAAGCCGGCGTGCCGCCCGTGCCGCTGCCGCTGACCGACGTGCTCACCGGTTTGAACACCGGCTTGATCGACACGGTGGCCAACTCGCCGGTCGGCACGGTCGCGCTGCAGTGGTTCACCAAGGTCAAGTACCTGATGCAGGTGCCGTTGATTTACACGTACAGCACCTTCGCCTTTTCCGATCGCGCCTGGAAACAAATGTCGGCCGAAGATCAGGCGATCGTGCGCGAGGCGCTGACCAAGCGCTTTCGCACCATGGACCAGGACACGCGCCGCGCCAACGAGCAGGCGATGGCCACGCTGAAAAAGCAGGGCGTGCAGATCGTCCCCTTCGACCAGGCCAACTGGCCCAAGATGGTCGACATCGCCGACCGGTCGATCCAGAAGCTGATCGCCAAGGGCAATTTCGATCCCGCGCTGGTGCAGCGCATTCGCGGCATCGTCGAGCCGATGCGCCAGGGGCGGTAAACGCGCCATGAGCGAAACGAAGCGACCGCATATCGTCCGGCGCGTGTTGCACGGCCTGGAAAACGGCAGCCTGGTGGCGCTGTTGTCGGTGATGATTCTGCTGGCCGTCTGGCAGATCGTGTTGCGCAACCTCGCCGGCCTGCGCATCGAATGGGCGCAGGGTCTGGTCGGCAAGTTCATCTGGATCGATCCGTTTTTACGCTACGGCGTGCTGTGGGTCGGTCTGTTGGGCGCGATGGTCGCTTCGCGCGAATACAATCACATCACGATCGACGTCGTTTCCTACTTTCTGAAAAAGCGCGTCAAAGCCGGGGTGAAGATCGCGGTCGACCTGTTTACCGCGACAGTCGCCGGTCTGCTGACCTACGCGGCGGTGAACTTCATCGCCGATGAAATGGCCGGCGGCGCGAAGGCCTTCGCCAAGGTGCCGACCTGGATCGCCGAGTTGATTCTGCCGGTCGCCTTCGGCGTGATCGCGCTGCGCTACATTATCTTCGCCGGTTTGCACATCCACGAAGCGCTGACCAGCAAAGACGAACCGAAGGAGGCGGCCTCATGATCATCGCCGCGTTCCTGTTGTTGTTCGCCTTGCTGGGCGCGCCGTTGTTCGCGGTGATCGCCGCCAGCGCGTTGAGCGGTTTCCACAGCGGCGGCATGGACCTGTCGGCGGTGATGATCGAAATCAACCGCATCGTCGACACGCCGGTGCTGCTGTCGATTCCGCTGTTCACCTTCGCCGGCTACCTGATGGGCGAATCGAAAACGCCGCAACGGCTGGTCGACATCACCCGCGCCGCGCTGGGCTGGATGCCCGGCGGCCTGGCCGTGGTCACCTTGGCCGTGTGCGCGTTGTTCACCGCCTTCACCGGCGCGTCGGGCGTGACGATCATCGCCATGGGCGCGTTGCTCTACCCGGCGCTGATGCAGGAGCAGTATCCGGAAAAATTCAGCCTCGGCACGATCACCACGTCCGGCAGTCTGGGCCTGCTGTTTCCGCCGGCGATCCCACTGATCCTCTACGGCATCATCGCGCAAACGTCGATCGACAAGCTCTTCGCCGCCGGCATTCTGCCCGGCATGTTGATGATTTTTCTGCTCGGGGGCTACAGCATATTCGTGGCGCATCGGGCGAAGGTGCCGACGCAGAAATTCAACTGGGCGACGCTGGGGCGCGCGCTGCGCGGCGGCCTCTGGGAAGTGCCGCTGCCGGTGATCGTGCTGGGCGGCATCTACTCGGGCTTTTTCGCCGTGTCCGAAGCGGCCGCGGTGACCGCGCTGTACGTGCTGATCGTCGAGGTGTTCGTCTACCGCGAGGTGCCGCTGCGCCAACTGCCCGCGGTGATGGTCAAGTCGATGACGCTGGTCGGCGGCATCCTGATCATCCTGGGCGTGAGCATGGCGTCGACCAGTTACATGATCGATCAGGAAGTGCCGATGAAGCTGTTCACCTTCATCAAGGCACACATCTCCAGCAAGCTGACCTTCCTGATTCTGCTCAACGTCTTTTTGCTGATCCTGGGCTGCATCCTGGATATCTTCTCGGCGATCGTGCTGGTCGTGCCGCTAGATCGGAAGAGCGTCGTGTAGGGAAAGAGTGTAGATCTCGGTGGT
>CALBTQ010000156.1 GCA_937967875.1 uncultured Pseudomonadota bacterium | reverse complement strand
ATCTGGATAAACAATCGCTGGCATAAAATGATCGCCGTACAAATCACGAAAATCCCAAGATGTTTGTTCAAAATTATTTATGGTAAACAATGGTTGATATTCCTGATACGGCGGACACGCCGGCAGTCCTTCTTCCGGCCACCCGTTTTCCCCATGCAAATCCTCATCAGGCGTATCGTTGTCGTCATCATCGGACGATTGGCAGGCAATTATAAAAAGCAAAAGCAAAACCATAATTCCAATAATCCGTTTCATTTCCGACTCCTAAGGAAAAGAAATATAACTTTTTGACGCCCGCGAGGCGTTCCTCGCGGGCGACATTGGTTAAAACTCATTCCCAGACGAACAACTGCACAGCGATGCGGTCGGTCGGCGTGGTGTGGAACGTGCTGTTGTAATCGCAGTTGCCGGGGGTGTCGTCGAACACGCACCCTTCGCAGTAGTTGTCCACGTTGCCCGCGCCGGGACGGCAGGTGTTTTCGTACAGCACGCTTTCGTCTTCCCACACCTCATAGGAGAACGTGTTTTCCGCGCCGGCCGTCACCTGGTCGGTCACGTCGAACACCTGCGGCGCCACCGGCGCACCGGGGCACCAACCCGCGCGCGGATAATTCCACGTGCCGGCCTGCCCGGGGCCGTTGGGATTGAGTGCGCAATCCAGCCGCCACGGGTCGAACGAGAACGGCGTGCCGTTGACCATCACCACCTGGTCGAGCAGGCAGAACTCCGCGCAGTTGTCCTTGTTGCCCTGCCCGTGGCCGGTGACCAACACCCGCACTTCGGCCTTGGAAACCGTCGCGGGCAGCGTCGCGGTTTTCACGCCGATCTGATCGTTGATCGGATTGTCCGGGTTGCCCACCTCGATCGATTGGCTCTCCCACAGGTTGAAAATGTGATCCGGCGCCGCCTCGTCCTTCGCCGGATGGAAGATGAACTTGATCGTCACCCGCCAGCCGTGGCCGTCGCCCACGGTGTTGGGGCCGACCCACGTATCGATCTGGCTGCGAATCGTCTGCGTGCCGGTCAGCAGCGGCGCGAAGGCGGTCATGTCGGCGAGCATGCACATGCCGATGTTGTAGGGCGTGATGTAGCGCCACATCTCCAGCGCTTCCTCTTCCGGCTGACCCGCGTTGTCGATAAAGAAGACGTACGCGATGCGGTCCCAATTGTCGCAATCGCCGTCGGCGGGGCAGCTCAGCTCGACGCGCATGGTCACCTGCGACCAATCTCCGTCGGGGAAGGTCACCTGCTTGTCGACGGAGCGCTGGTTGTCGTCGCCGTCGTAGTAATGATCGACCAGGTCGAAGGCGGTGACGATCGTCGCGGTTTCCGGTTCGTCCTCGTCGGTGCAGCCGAACCACGGCGGGCCGGGCCACGTTTCCTCGTCGGTGTCGTCGTCACCGGTGTCGTCGTCGTCATCGTCGTCGGTGTCGTTGTCGTCGTCATCGTCGTCGTCATCGTCGTCGTCGACCTCGTCGTCATCGACGTGGTCGTTGTCGTCGTTGTCGTCGTCATCGTCTTCGCCGCACGCCAGGAACATCCCCAGGCCGAGAATGATGACGGTCAGCACCAGCAACCAGGTCGGCCATCTCATTGACTTCTCCCCTTTTCAGTTCGCTACGAACATAAACACACAGTTTAGCCGATCGAGCGCCGCTTGGGAAACGATCCTTGCCGAATGAAAATTTGACAAATTATTAACGCAAACCTAATATTCATCCGCGACCGGCAGGGGCGCCTGTCGTCCAACAAAACCAGACCAGAACCATATGCCTCACTCGCTTCGCCGGCGACAGCGGGCGGAAGAGCGGCGCACCGAATTGCGAAAACTTCAACTTGTTACGACAAAACCGGAAGCGGGTATTAGATGTGGTTGCAACTGGCCTTTAACGTCTTTGGCGGGCTCGGTCTTTTCCTGTTCGGCATGCAGCAGATGACCAACGGTCTGCAGGCCATCGCCGGCGATTCCATGCGCCGAATCATCAACTTGTTAACCACCAACCGTTTCGCGGGGCTGGCCGTCGGTCTGGTGATCACCGGCATCATTCAATCCAGTTCGGTGACCTCGGTGATGGTCGTGGGCTTCGTCAACGCCGGCCTGATGAACATCACCCAGGCGATCAGCGTGATCATGGGCGCGAACATCGGCACCACCGTCACCGGCTGGATCATCGCGGTCAACATCACCAAGTACGCCCTGCCCATGCTCGCCGTCGGCGTCTCGCTGCACCTGTTCGCCAAATCCGAAACGATACAGTTGTACGGTCAGACGCTGCTCGGATTGGGCATGGTCTTTTTCGGCCTGTTGCTGATGAAAAACGGGTTCGCCCCGCTCAAGGATTCCGAATCGATCGTCAAGATGCTGCAAGCCTTCGGCGCGAGCTCCATCCCGCGTTTGCTGCTGACGATCCTCGTCGGCACGCTGGTGACGATGCTGATTCAATCCAGTTCGGCCTTCATCGGCATCATCATGGCCATGTCCTCCAGCGGCCTGATCACCTTCCCCACCAGCGTCGCCCTGGTGCTCGCCGCGAACATCGGCACGACGATCACCGCGCAACTGGCCGCCATCGGCACCAACGTTCACGCCCGCCGCGCCGCCCGCGCGCACTTG
>CALBTQ010000155.1 GCA_937967875.1 uncultured Pseudomonadota bacterium | reverse complement strand
CCACCGAGATCTACACTCTTTCCCTACACGACGCTCTTCCGATCTTGCCGTTTTCATACGGGGTCAGCGACGACTCGATGTCTTCCCACCCCGGACCGGTCAACGCGCCATAGTTGGTGCGATAGCAAACACCCAGATACCCTTCGTGCATCGGCGTTTCCGCGTCGCAGGGATCGCCTTGCAGGTCGTTGTCCTCGTCCTGCTGCATGGGATTGTAGATCTCCGAGCAGTTATCCTCTTCGTCGGTCACGTCGTCCCAGTCCATGTCGTCGCAAACTTGCGCACCGATCAACAAAACGGAAAAAGCGATCAACGTCAGGATCATACGCCCCAAGGTTCCCCGACTCAGCTTGTCTGGTTTCATTTCCTCCCCCTGATTGTCACGTTGCCTGCGGCCAGAAAAATTTTCGTTGTTTTCACTTTTTCGGAAACGGATGGTTGCCGGCCGATTATAATCCAGCTGCGAATAAAACGTTAATTCTATTTTCGGGCGACGTAAGATTCTTGCAGCGTCAATCGTTTTTCAATATCGTGGCGGCGGAGAGAAACATGAAACCACCGGTACCCATTAAGGAAAATCAGCCGTTCGACGCGGTCTGCCTGGGCTACAATTCCTGCGATATTCTGTGCCTGATGGACGATTTCCCGCGCGCCAACACGAAAACGCGGCTCAATCGGCTCATCCGCGAAGGCGGCGGGCAGGCGGCAACGGCGGCGGTCGGTCTGGCGCGGCTGGGCTTGCGCGCCCGGTACATCGGCAAGTTCGGCGACACGCCCGAAGGCGAGTTCGCGAGCGAAAGCCTACACAAGGAAGGCGTGGACACTATGGGCAGCCTCATCGCGCCGCACACGCAAAATCAGGTGGCGGTGATCTGGATCGACGAGGGCGCCGGCGAACGCACGATCACTTACATCCGCGAACCGGGGCTGGAGATTTATCCGGAAGACCTCACACGCGACCTGATCACTTCCGGCGGGTGCCTGCTGGCCGACGCGCACAACATTCCGGCGACGATTCAGGCGGCCAAATGGGCGCGCAAAGAGGGCATACCGGTGGTGCTCGACGTCGAGCGCAATCTGACCGACGTGGAAATCCTGTTGGATTTCACCGATTACATTTTGTGCGACGAGAACTTCCCGAAAATCTACACCGGCGACAGCAACGGCGAGCGCGCATTGCGGGCGATTCGCGATCGTCACAATGCGCCGCTGGTTGCTATGACCATGGGCGCACACGGCTCGCTGGCGCTGGTCGAGGATCGTTTTATCCACACGCCGGCTTTCGAGGTCGAGGTGATCGACACCACCGGCGCAGGCGACATCTGGCACTCGGGTTTCGCCGCCGGGCTGATCTGGGGCTGGGAAGTCGAAGAGATCCTGCGCTTGGCCGCGGCGACCAGCGCGCTCAAGTGCCGCCGCCTCGGAGGCCGTGCGGGCATCGCAGGCAAAAGCGAAACCCTCGATTTTCTGGCGACCGCCGAACCGAAACGATTCCCGGTTTAAGCATGAAGCGCGCGACCTTTGCCACGTTGGGCTGCAAAGTGAACCAGGTGGACTCCGCCTACCTGGAGCAAGTTTTCGCCGCCGCCGGCTACGACGTCGTCTCCTGGCCGGGACCGGCCGAGGTCTGTGTGATCAACACCTGCACCGTCACCGCCCGGGCCGAGCGCGGCTCACGACAGATGGTCAACCGCGCGCGTCGGAGCAATCCCGAGGCGTTGGTGGTCGTCACCGGTTGCAGCCCGGTTTCCGGCGGCGGCACCGCCGACGCATACGCCCAAGCCGATCTGGTGACCGGCAACGCGGAAAAACCGCACCTGCTTTCCTTGATCGAAAACCTGACCGCCGCTCGTCCGCAGTGGCTGGTGGCCGACGTGGCGCAATCCTGCGCGGTCGAAGCCGGCGGCGCAGTGCTCATTTCCGATCACGTGCGCTCGTTTCTTAAGGTGCAGGATGGCTGCCCGGCGCATTGCGCCTATTGCATCATCCCGCTCGTGCGCGGGCCCAGCCGCAGTGTACCGCCAGATGACGTGCTGGCTGCGGCGCGCGAATTGCTCACCCGTGGTCAGAAGGAAATCGTGCTCACCGGCATCCACCTGGGCGCGTACGGGCAGGACCTTTCACCCGCGTTCGACCTGGCAGCGTTGTGTCGGCGTTTGTTGAGCGAAACAGCGCTGCCGCGCCTGCGCCTTTCCTCGCTGGAACCGTTGGAGGTCAGCGACGATCTGCTGGCGCTGATGGCCGCCGACGAGCGTTTTTGTCCGCACCTGCACATTCCGCTGCAAAGCGGCAGCGACCGCATTTTACGCGCCATGCGCCGTCCGTACGATCTGGCGCGGTACGCGGCCATTGTCGCCCAATGCCGTGAGCGTGTGCCGGGCATCACCATCGGCGCGGATGTGCTCGTCGGTTTTCCCGGCGAGAACGCGGATACCTTCGCCGAAACCGAGACGACGTTGCGACGGCTGCAAATCCCGCATCTGCATGTGTTCCCGTATTCGGATCGGCCGGGCACCGAGGCTTCGCACATGACGGAAAAAGTGCCGCGCGCCATAGTGCTGGACTGGGCCGAGCATGTGCGGGAAATCGGTGCGGAAATCCGCCGCGAGCATCTGGCGCGGCAAGTAGGCGACCAAGAGGTTGTGTTGATTGAGCGTCTCGACGAACAAGGGCGCGCGTACGGCGCCGGTCGCAATTATCTGCCGGTGGTCATCGAGAAAGCCTTGCCGATCGGCGAGGAAGTGGCCGTGCGTATTGTCGGCGTAACCGAGGGGGCGTTGCGCGGCGAGCCGGTGTGATTATTCCTGGCCCGGCAGCGGGCTGACGTACAACAGCGCAGTGATCTCGTCGCTTTGATTGCCGGCTTCATCGAAGGCGAACAGGGTGATTTCGCCCTCGTCGTCCTGGGTGACGGTGATCTCGAAGGTCAGCACGCCCTTGGTGTGGCCTTTGACGGTCAGGTTTTCGTAGGGAAGCGAACGGTAATCGCCGTATTCGTCTTCGACAACCAGCGACAGCTTGGGTTTGGCAAAGTCGCCGTTGGGATCTTCCCAGGCCACGTAGCCGATAACGGTTTCGCCGTCGAAGGCCGGATTGGGCGTAAAGGCGAAGGATTCAGATCGGAAGAGCACACGTCTGAACTCCAGTCACCGAATACGATCT
>CALBTQ010000154.1 GCA_937967875.1 uncultured Pseudomonadota bacterium | reverse complement strand
GGGGTGTATGGCTATAAATTATGTTATCTGGAGAAAATTATCGAGGAGCCGTCCACCGTCGTCAGCTCGCCGACCGACAAGGTCTTCTGCCAGGAAGGGCAACTGCTCGATTGCGACAGCCCCGATCTGCCGTGGGCGTTTTTGCGGCGTTACGCGGGGGCCATCGACAGCCTGCGCGAGCCGCCCAACGGGGCGTGGGCCGATTTCGCGACGATGACCCAGAACGCGGAAATGTTCGTCGCGCAGGGCCGGCTGGCCTGGACGTTTATCCCACTGGACAACCTGACGCCCGAAGCCTACGCGCTGCTGATCGATCTGTCGGTGTATTTCCTGATGGCCTCGAAGGCGGCGGTGCTCGGTGCGATGACCGCCTGGGCCGACGCGCTGCCGCAAGACGGCCGTTACGCGCTGCTGGTTTCCGGCGGCATGATCTCGTGGGGCGGCAGCTACTTTCTGGGCCTGATGACCCTCTCGGCGACGGACGAGTTTCCGGTGTTGGTTTGTCCGGAGTAGGGCATCACCCTTGACGGCTGTGGGGGTGGGGATGCATGGTGGGCAAAACCGACGACGAGGTGAGGCATGTGGCCGCCGGAAACGCCGTACTGCACCGTGGACATCATTATTCGCCTGCCTGACCGGCGCATCGTGCTGATCGAGCGCAAGAACCCGCCGCACGGCTGGGCGATTCCCGGGGGGTTCATCGATCGGGGCGAGTCGGCGGAAACGGCGGCGGTGCGCGAGGCGAAGGAAGAAACCAGCCTCGACGTCACCCTTATGCGCCAGGTGCACGTGTACAGCGACCCCGACCGCGACGCGCGCATGCACACGTTGTCGGTCGTGTTCGAGGCCGAGGCGGTCGGCGAGCCGCGTGCGGCGGACGACGCGAAGCACCTTGCCGTCTTCACCGAACAAGAGGCCTTGGCCCTCGATCTGGCCTTCGATCACCGTCAAATTCTTGTGGATTATTTCTCCGGCCGCTATTGATTCCGGCAGAGCAGTGACGTTAATTTGACGAACGCTGCTTCTTTATCTTCCGCATCCAACCACAACATGTAGTGTGTTCCAGGTTAGGTCGGTCTACATTTTGCGGTCCAAAGCCATTCGTGTGCGCGTCCGATTTTCGGATATTCAACTATGCGATAAACGCGGCGTCGAAGTTTTCCCCACATTTACCCACAGGCTGTGGATAAGTCGCAAAGGCGAAAAATGCGCCTATTTCACGCCAAGTTATAGCTTTTATATTTAAATATATTTTGTTTGTTTTGCTTGACATAGGGCGTTGAATCCCATTAGACTGCGGTTCAGTGGTAAATTTTCCCATATGGTGGGACAAAGCGGAAAGGGCGGACATCGTGCGGCTCATGGGCCTTTATCCTCAGACGATGGATAATAAAGGGCGCACCAGTGTGCCCGCGCCCATTCGCGACGAGTTGGCCAAGCAGGACATCGACCGCCTGGTGGTCACCAACGACAGGGTCGGCGACCTCGACTGTCTGGTGATTTACCCCGAGCCGGAATGGGAAAAGTTTATGCGCAAGTTCGACCGGTTGCCGGAAATGGATCCGGACGTCGAGGCGTTCCACAACCACTTCATCGCCCCGGCGCAGATGGTGGGGATGGACGGCCAGGGGCGGATCCTGGTGCCGCAGACCTTGCGGGAGGAGATCGGGCTGAACGGAAAGGTCGTCGTCGTTGCGGCCGGCGACAAATTCCGCATTTGGGACGCCGACGTCTGGGCGCAGGTGCGCAAGGATTCCAAAGCGCGCTTCGCCGAATCCAAACGGGCGTTGGCCGAAAAGTTGAGCTGATGTCGGCGCACCAATCGGTGCTGCCGGCGGAGACGATAGAGTTTCTCGCGCCCGCTAGCGGACAGGTTTTCGTCGACGCCACCTGCGGCGCCGGCGGGCACACCGCGCTGCTGGCGGCGGCAGTGGGCGCGGAAGGAAGCGTAATCGCCCTGGATCAAGACGATGCGGCATTGGCGATTGCGCGGCGGCGCTTGGCACAGGTAAGTCAAATCCAATTCGTACGCGCCAATTTCCGCGACCTGCGCGAGATTCTCGATTCATTGGGGATCGAGAAGGTAAACGGCATTCTGGCCGATTTAGGGACAAGTTCGATGCAGTTGACCGGCGACGATCGCGGATTTTCCTTTCGCAGCGAAGGCGAACTGGACATGCGCATGGACGAGCGCAACGCGACGACGGCGGCGCGGCTGCTGCAAACGAGTTCGGCAGAGGAACTGGGCCGCATCTTCCGCGATTTCGGGGAGGAGCGGCATTGGCGAGCGATGGCCCGGGCGGTCGTGCGGTACCGCGAAACCGGCGAACCGTTCACCGGTCCGGCCCTGCAGGCGCTGGCGCATCGTGTGGCGCGCACGGGCCGGGCGGGCGGCATCGATTCGGCCACGCGGATCTTTCAGGCGTTGCGCATCGCGGTCAACGACGAGTTGGGCGCCCTCAGCGAGTTTCTGCCGGCGGCGGAACATTCGCTGGTCGAGGGCGGACGACTCGCGGTGATCTCGTTTCACAGCCTGGAAGACCGGCTGGTCAAACGCCATTTTCGCGAGGCGGCGCGCGGCTGCGTTTGTCCCAAGGATCTGCCCCGGTGCGTATGCGGCCACCGGGCGACGCTGCGGGAATTGACGCGCAAGCCGATCACGCCCAGCGAAGAGGAATGCCGGGTCAATCCGCGGGCGCGCAGCGCCAAATTGCGGGTGGCCCAGCGCCTGGGTTGACGCTCGCCGGAACAGCGGCACCGGAAAAAAGAGGGCTCCGTGAGTCAAGTTACCGCCAGAACCGATTATGAACAGCGCCAAACGCGCGTAAAGCGCAGCCACGCGCGGCGGCGGCGACAGGCGACGCGCTCGCTCGACGAGTGGATCGGGTGGAGCGGCGTGGCGATGTTTTTCCTCGTCCTGGCCATCGTGGTGGCCTACGCGCTGCTGCTGACGCACACGCGCGGCGAGGTGGTGCAGCTCGGGTACGACATCCGGCTGCAATCGGATTCGATTCTGGTGCTGCAACGGGAAGTCAATCAGTTGCAGTTGGAGCGGTTGAGGTTGCGCAGCCCCGAGCGGTTGCAGCAGATGGCCGGCGAGCTGGGTCTGACCAAGCCGCTGCCCGAGCAGGTGAAGGTGATCAATGATCAACCGGCGGATCGATAGCCACAAGGCGCACAAACGGCGGCGCACCCAGGCGCGCGCGGCCCGGCCGGCGAAGGCGTTCCCGTGGGAGGAAAGTCAGCGCATCCGGGCGACTGTGCTGGTGGCGGCGTTCATGCTCGCCTTCGTCGCGCTGCTGGCGCGCGCGGTGGATCTGACGGTGATCAAGCACGACGAACTGGTAAATCTGGCCAACCAGATGCACGGCACGCAGATCAAGTTGACCAAGCCGCGTGGGGAGATTCTGGACCGCAACGGCGAACCACTGGCCGTGCGCATCAACGCCGAGACGGTGTTCGCCGAGCCGCGCCGCATCAAGGATCCGGCCGCGGCGGCCAAGCTGCTGGCGCCGGTGCTGAGCCTGGACGAGGCGAAGCTGCGCGAGAAGCTCACCGGGCAGCGCGCCTTCGTGTTCGTCAAGCGCAAGATTTCGGCTGCGGAATCGGCGGCGCTCAAGAACCTCGCACTGCCCGAGGGCGTCGGGCGGGTCAACGAATCCAAGCGACATTATCCGCAGGGCCGACTGGCCGCGGCGACGATCGGCTTCACCAACATCGAAACCAAAGGCCAGGAAGGGCTGGAGCTCACGTACGAAAACGTGCTGGCCGGGCAGAGCGGCCAGATGGTCGGCCTGCGCGACGCGAAGGGCCGCGTGTTTTTCCCCGACGGGGTGAACGTGGTCGGCTTCAAGCCGGGCGGCACGCTGCGTTTGACGCTGGACGCGAAGATCCAGTGGTTCGCCGAGGACGCGCTGGACGGCGTGGTCGAACGTCTGCGCCCGAAAGCGGCCTGGGCGATCGTGATGGACGTGCAGACCGGCGAGATTCTGGCCATCGCCAACCGCCCGACCTTCGATCCGTCCGCGCCGGGCGACGTGCCGGCCGACTACCGGCGCAACCGGGCGATCACCGACATGTACGAACCCGGCTCGACCTTCAAGCCGCTGACAATGGTCATGGCGCTGGAAGAGGGCAAGGTCGACCTGAACGAGCACATCTTCTGTGAAAACGGCTTGTACCATTATATGGGCAGCGTCATTCACGATTCGCGGCCGCACGGTTCGCTGACGCCGGCGGAGATCATTCAGGTCAGCTCGAACATCGGCGCGGCGAAGCTGGCGCAGCGCATCGGCAAAGAGAAAATGTACAATTGGCTGGTGCAATTCGGTTTCGGCAAACGCACGGGCATCGACCTGCCCGGCGAAGCGGTCGGTCAACTGCGCCATTACAAGAACTGGTGGCCGATTACGACCTGCACGCATGCGTACGGGCACGGCATCAACGTCACGACCATCCAATTGTTGACGGCGATGTGCGCGCTGGGCAACGGCGGGCGGTTGATGAAACCGTACGTGGTGGCCGAGACGATCGACGGCAACGGACAGGTGATCGAGCGCAACAATCCGGACATTCAGCGGCGCGTGGTCAGCCTGCAGGTGAGCGACAAGGTCATGGCGATGATGCGCCTGGTGACGCAGCCGGGCGGCACGGCAACCCAGGCCGCGCTGAAGGATTTTTCGGTCGCGGGCAAAACGGGCACCGCCTACAAGGTTCTCGAGGGAATAAAGACCTATCACCCCGACAAGCGGGTGAGCAGCTTCATAGGCCTGGTGCCGGGCGACCATCCGCGCCTGGGGATCATCGTGGTGGTCGACGAACCGGCCAACAAAGCCCCGGGCGGGCTGGCGGGCGCGCCGGCGTTCAAGCAGATCGCCGAACGCAGCCTGCGGCACCTGAACATCTATCCGGACAAGACCGACGAGGAAGACGAGCTCAAGCGGGAAATCGACCGCCGGCTGCTGGTGCGCAACGAGGCGCCGGAGCCGGCGGCGACCACGCCCCGGCCGTTGACGGCCCAGGGGCTGACGCCGAATTTCATCGGCCTGACCATGCGCCGGGCGTTGGCGCTGGCGAGCCAGAACGATATCGAGTTGATGCTGGACGGATCGGGCGTGGCGATCAAGCAGTTGCCCGCGCCGGGACAGGCGTTGCCGACGAACAAATCGGTGCAGGTGGAATTCGCGCCGCCGAGCTGAGAAGGAAGTTGCATGCGACTGAGTGAACTGACCAATGACCTGCCGTGGGCGACCTTCGATCGCGACGCCGAGGTGTCGCGGGCGATCGTCGATTCGCGCCAGGCGCGCGCGGGCGACCTGTTCGTGGCGATTCGCGGGCAGTCGTCGGACGGCGCGAAGTATGTGCCGCAGGTCGTGGCCGCCGGGGCGGCCGCCGTGGCCGCCGAGGATCGCATCGACACCGGCGGCGTGCCCCTGGTGCGTGTACCCGACGCGCGCCGGTTCGCCGCGTTGGCCGCGCATCGGCTGGCGGGCGATCCGACCGCGTCGATGACGGTCGTGGGCATCACCGGCACCAACGGCAAGACGACGATCACCTACCTGCTCGAAGAGGTCTTTCGCGCCTGGGGGCGCAAGGTCGGGGTGATCGGCACGGTCAACTATCGCTACAACGGCACGATCAAACCGGCGCGCTTCACTACGCCCGAAGCGCCGGACCTGGTGGCCATGCTCGTCGAGATGAAGCAGGCCGGCGTGGACACGGTGGTCATGGAAATCTCCAGCCACGCGCTGCAACTGCGGCGAACCGTCGGCTGCATCCTGGACGCGGGTGTGTTCACCAACCTCTCGCGCGATCACCTCGACTTTCACGGCGCGCTGGACGCGTATCTGGCGGCGAAGATCCGTTTGTTCGACGAGATCCTGCCCGTATCGGCGCGCACCAAGCCCGACGTGTTCGCGGCGATCAACCTGGACGATCCGGCGGGCAGTCAGGTGCTGGCCGCCACGCCAGTGCGGTCGGTGCCCTTCGGCCTGGGCGAGGAGCTGCACTGGCTGGACGTGCAAAGCGACTTCGACGGCCTGCGCGGCGCGCTGGCTTACGGGTCGGAGGCGGTGGACGTCGCCTGCCCGCTGCTTGGCGATTTTCAGCAAGTCAACGTGCTGGCCGCGGCGTCGGCGTGTTACGGCCTGAAGGTTCCGGCCGAGGTGATGCGCGCCGGTCTGGCGAATTGTCACCGCGTGCCCGGCCGGCTCGACCCGGTGGGCAAGCAGGATTTCCTGGTGCTGGTCGATTACGCGCACACGCCCGACGCGCTGTCCTCGGTGCTCTCCACGTTGCGGCGGCTGGCGCGGGGGCGGGTGATCACCGTGTTCGGTTGCGGCGGCGACCGCGACCAGGGCAAGCGCCCGCTGATGGGCCGGGCGGTGGCCGAGCGCGCCGACCTGGCGTTGGTGACCAACGACAATCCGCGCAGCGAGGAGCCGCTGAAGATCATCGAGATGATTCTGCCCGGGATGAACGAGACGGGCCTGATGCGCGTCGCGCCCGAGCTATTGCCCGGGAACGAAACGCCGGCTTATGCGGTCGAACCCGACCGGGCGCGGGCGATCGAACTGGCGGTGCAGGCCGCGCGGCCCGGCGACATCGTATTGCTGGCCGGCAAGGGGCACGAGGACTATCAGATCATCGGCCGCGAACGCATTCACTTTGACGATCGGGAAGTGGCCGCGCAGGCCTTGGCGCGGCGCTTTGGAGAAACGTGATGCACGATTTGTACACGGCGCAATCCGTCGCCGCCGCCACCGGCGGCACGCTGTATCGGGGGCAGGCCGGGCAGCGCTTCGCCGGCGTGAGCACCGACACGCGCTCGTTGCGACCGCACGAATGCTTCGTCGCGTTGGTCGGGCCGAACTTCAACGGGCACCGCTTCGTCGCCCAGGCGCTGGCGCAGGGCGCGACCGGGCTGGTGATCAGCGAGAACGTCGAGTTGCCGGCCGAGGCGTCCGTGGCGGTCATCCGCGTGCCCGATACGCTCGCGGCGCTGGGCGATCTGGCGCGCTGGACGCTGGCGCAACGCAAGATTCCGGTGCTGGCCGTGACCGGCTCGACGGGCAAGACGACGACCAAGGAGATGCTCTACGAGATCATGAACCTCGCGCGGCCGGGCAAGGTGCTGCGCAACGAAGGCAACTTCAACAACCTGATCGGCCTGCCGCTGACCGTCTTCCGGCTGACCGCCGACCATGAGGTGGCGGTGCTGGAAATGGGCATGAGCATGCGCGGCGAGATCCGCCGCCTGGCGCAGATCGCGCAACCGAACATCGGCGTGATCACCAACGTGAGCGCGGTGCACCTGGAACATCTTAAAACGATCGGCGCGGTGGCCGAGGCCAAGGGCGAACTGCTGGAGAATTTCACCGAGAAGAACACGGTGGTGCTCAACGCCGACGATCCGCGCGTGCTGCGCATGGGCGAGGGCAAGCCGTTTCGGTGCATCTATTTCTCGGCCGATCCGAACAGCGACGCGCAGGTGCGCGCGTTGAGCGTGACGCCGCAGGGCTTCGAGGGCATCCGGGCGACGCTGGCGATCGGCGCGGAGACGGTCGAGGTCGCGCTGTCGTGTTTCGGGCGGCACAACGTGCTCAACGCCCTGGCCGCGGCGGGCGCGGCGCACGCCTTCGGGGTGGATGCGCCGACGATCGCGCGCGGGCTGGAGGCGTTCCGGCCGCCGGCGATGCGCAGCCGCGTGCTCAACATCTTCGGCGTGACGGTGATCGACGACACGTACAACGCCAATCCGCGCAGCATGGACGCCGCCCTGGCCGCGCTGGCCGAGCTGGCCGGGCAGGGGCGCAAGGTCGCCGTATTGGGCGACATGTTCGAGCTGGGCGACGAGACGCAGGCGGCGCACCGGCGTTTGGGCCGGCACGCGGCCAAGACGCGGCTGGACCGGCTGATGTTGCTGGGCGAACAGGCCGAGCACGTCGCCGACGGCGCGCGCGAGGAAAAGATGGCCGACGCGGCGATTTCCATCTTCGACGAACAGGGCGACATCGTAAACGACCTGCGCGCCTGGGCGCAGCGGGGCGACGTGATTTTGGTTAAGGGCAGTCGCGGCATGCGCATGGAACGCATCGTGCGCGGGCTGAAGGGAGAGGCGATCGGATGAGTCTGACCGAACGCAAAACGTTGATCGTCGGGTTGGGCCGCAGCGGCGCGTCGGCCGTGCGGCTGGTCAAGAAGCACGGCGCGCGCGTGGCGATCACCGACGTTCGTTCGGCCGCGGATCTGGCCGAGCAGCTCGCGCCGATCGCCTCGCTGGTCGAGCAGGTGGAAACCGGCGGGCACACCGAGAAGATGTTCCGCTGGGCCGCGTTGGTTGTGGTCAGCCCGGGCGTGCCGCCGGCGCTGGCGATCTTCGAGGTTGCGCGGGAAAACGGCGCGGAGATCATCGGCGAAATCGAGCTGGCGTA
This sequence comes from uncultured Pseudomonadota bacterium, assembly GCA_937967875.1. Classification (GTDB taxonomy): domain Bacteria; phylum Lernaellota; class Lernaellaia; order Lernaellales; family Lernaellaceae; genus CALBTQ01. Next base: position 4,106 of record CALBTQ010000154.1, on the reverse strand, counting down.
TCGCTACCTGGGTTGTCCGATGATCGGCATCACCGGCACCAACGGCAAGTCGACGGTGACCGAGCTGCTGGGCGCGATGGTGCGCGCGGCGGGCTTCAACGCGTTCGTCGGCGGCAACCTGGGCACGCCGCTGGCCGAGGCCGCGCTGGCCGAGGAGCCTTACGACCTGGCGGTGGTGGAGCTGTCGAGCTTCCAGCTCGAAGCGGTGCGCACGATGCGCGCGGTGGTCGGCGCGTTGCTCAACGTCGAGCCGGACCACATGAACCGCTACGATTCGTTCCCCGATTACGTCCGGGCCAAGACGAACCTGTTCGCCGGGCAGTTGCCGACCGACGCGGCGGTGTTCAACGCGCGCGACGAACAGGTCATGGCGCAGATCCGCCGGGTGAAAAGCCGCCTGTTCACCTTCGGCACGTCGCAGTCCAACGCCTGGACCGAGGGCGACACGCTGTACCTGCGCGGGCAGAAGTTCGACGACGCGATCGACATCGGCGAGTTCTCGCTCCCGGGCGATCACAACCGGTTGAACCTGCAAGCGGCGGCGTTGATGGCGCGGCTGGTCGGCGCGGATCCGGCGGCGATCGAGCTGGCCGCCTCGACCTTCACCGGGCTGGCGCATCGCATCGAGGAACTCGGCGAGCGCGACGGCGTGCTGTTCATCAACGATTCGAAGGCCACGGCGGCGGCGTCGGTGCGCATCGCGCTGGCGGCGATGCAGCGGCCGGTGGTGCTGATTCTCGGCGGGCGCGACAAGGGCGCGGACTGGGCCGAGTTGGAATACGGGCTGCTGCCCAAGGTGCGCGCGGTGGTCGCGTACGGCGAGGCGGCGGCGAAGATTCAGCAGACGATGACCATGGTGCCGGTGCACGTGGTCGGGCCGTTCGGCGAGGCGTTGCAGGCGGCGGCCAACCTGGCGCGGCCGGGCGAAGCGGTGCTGCTCTCGCCGGGGTGTGCGAGTTTCGATCAGTTCCGCAATTTCGAGGAGCGTGGCGATGCCATGCGGGAGTGGCTGGCGAAAAGATGATCCGTTTGGCGAACCGCAACCGGACTTCGCGGCCGGACAATATCATCCTGGGGCTGACGCTGACGCTGGTCGGCATCGGGTTGGTGATGGTCTATTCGGCCGGCGCACCGCAGAGCGATTCGCCCTACCACTACCTGCAAAAGCAATTGCAGTGGGTGGTCATCGGCATCGCGTTGATGATCGTGATCAGCCGGTTGAACCTCAAGGCGCTGGACGAAACGTGGTTCGTCGGCCTGGTGCTGGCCGCGGCGTTCGTGATGCTCACGCTGGTGTACATCCCCGGGCTGGCCGCGCCAAGCAAGGGCGCGCACCGCTGGATTCACCTGGGCGCGACCAAGTTCCAGCCCTCGGAATTCGCCAAGGGCGCGATGGTGCTTTTCTTCGCGCACTACCTGTCGCGGCGCGGCGAGAAGATCCGGCAGTTCATGGCCGGGGTGCTGCCGATGGTCGGCGGCGCGCTGGTGTTCATGGGGATGATCTTCGCCGAGCCGGATTTGGGCGCGGGCATGATGATCGCGCTGCTGCTGTTGGTGATGCTGTTCATCGGCGGGGCGCAACTGCGCGTGATGGGCGCGGGCGCGGCGCTGGGCGCGCTGGGCTTCGTGGGGCTGATCCTCATCGAGCCCTACCGCGTCAAGCGCATCTTCGCCTTTTTGCATCCGTGGGCCGACCCGAGCGGGGCGAGCTATCAGATCAAGCAATCGCTGGTGGCGCTGGGACGCGGCGGGATTTTCGGCGTAGGCATCGGCAACGGCTTCCAGAAGCTGTTCTACCTGCCGGAGATCCACACCGACTTCATCTTGGCCAACCTCGGCGAGGAGATGGGCCTGTTCGGGATCGTCATGGTGCTGGCGCTGTTCACCGCGCTGATCTTTCGCGGGATGTGGCTGGCGATGCGCAGCAAGGAACCCTTCGTGCGGTTCGTCGGCGTGGGCGCGACGGCGCTGCTGGGCATGCAGGTGATCGTCAACGCCGGCGTGGTGATGTGCTTGCTGCCGACCAAGGGTTTGGCGCTGCCGTTCCTCTCGTACGGCGGCAGCAGCGCGCTGCTGAACTTCAGCCTGGTCGGGCTGATTCTCGCCGTCGGCCGGCACAGCACGCCCGAACCGGTGCGCGATGAGACCTTGAACTTTCTACTGCGCCGCGATCCGACGCGCGGCGACGCGGAGACGCCATGTTTGGACGGACGGAACATATACATTTCATAGGCATCGGCGGCATCGGCATGAGCGGCATCGCCGAGGTGCTGCTCAACCTGGGCTTCCGGGTGTCGGGCTCGGATCTGCGCCACAACGAAATCACGCTCAACCTCGCGCGGCTGGGCGCGACGGTGTACGAGGGCCATCGGGCCGAGCAGGTCGAGGGCGCGGACGTGGTGGTGACCAGCGCGGCTATCCGGCCGGAGAATCCGGAAATCGCGTCGGCGAAGGCGCTGCAGATTCCGGTCATCCATCGCGCGGAAATGCTGGCCGAGCTGATGCGGCTGAAATTCGGCATCGCGGTGGCGGGCACGCACGGCAAGACGACGACGACCAGCTTGCTGGCGGTGATTCTGGGCCAGGCGGGCTTCGATCCGACGGTGGTCGTCGGCGGGCGCGTGGGGTCGATCGGCTCGAATGCGAAGCTGGGCCACGGCGAATATTTCGTCACCGAGGCCGACGAGTCCGACGGCAGTTTCCTGCTGCTGACCCCGACGATCGCGGTAGTGACCAACGTCGACCTGGAGCACCTGGACCATTACAGCGGCCTGGAGCAACTCAAGCGCACGTTCCTGGAGTTCATCAACAAGGTGCCGTTCTACGGCGTGAGCGTGATGTGCCTGGACGACGAAAACGTGCAGGCGCTGATTCCGTCGATCCGCAAGCGCGTGGTGACCTACGGGCTGAGCAAGCAGGCGGACTTCCGCGCCGAGGACGTGCGGCAGGAAGGTTTCAATACGACCTTCGCCGTGCATCACGTCGAGCGCGGCCTGCTGGGGAAAATCCACATGCCGCTGCCGGGGCGGCACATGGTGCAAAACGCGCTGGCGGCGGTGGCGGTGTCGATGGAATTGAACATTCCCTTCACGACGGTGGCCGAGGCGATCAGCGAGTTTTCCGGCGTGCGGCGACGGTTCCAGCGCATCGGGCAGGTCGACGACATTCTGATCATCGACGACTACGGGCATCACCCGACGGAAATCCGCGCCACGCTGGCCGCGGCGCGCAGCGGTTTCGGCCGCCGGCTGGTGGTGGCGTTTCAACCGCACCGCTACACACGCACGCAGGATCTGTTCGACGACTTCCTCACGACCTTCAACGAGGCCGACAAGCTGCTGGTCACCGACATCTACGCGGCGAGCGAAACGCCGATCGAGGGCGTGACCGCGCGCAAGCTGGTCGACGGCATCCGCGCCTGCGGGCACAAGGACGTCACCTACCTGCCGACCAACGAGGAAGTGCTCGAGACGCTGCTGGAGATCGTGCAGCCCGGCGATCTGGTGATGACCATGGGCGCGGGCAACCTCAATGACGTGGCCCGCAAACTCAACGAACTGCTGGAGGCCAAAAGCAAGTGACGCCGTACCGCACCTACGATCGTTTGCGCCAAGTGCTGGGCGACCGGTGCGCGTTCGACGTGCCGATGGCGCCGCTGACCACCTGGCGCGTGGGCGGCCCGGCCGACTGCCTGGTGCGGCCGCGCACGGCTGAGGAGCTGGCGACGATCATGTCGTTGTGCACCGAGAACAACGTGCCCACGCGGGTGGTCGGCGCGGGCTCGAACCTGTTGATTCTCGACGGCGGGCTGCGCGGGGTGACGATTCTGCTGCGTCAGGGCTTCGACGAATTCACGGTGCGCGACGCGGGCGGCGAAACGGTCGAGGCGACGTTGGGCGCGGCGCTGTCGATGGCCGAGGCGGTCAAGCGTACGGCCGAAGCGGGCTTGCGCGGGCTGGAATTCGCCGCGGGCATCCCGGGGTCGATCGGCGGCGGCGTGCGCATGAACGCGGGCACGACCGAGGGCGATTTTTCCAAGGTGCTCATGGCGGTCGAGGTGGTCGACGCGGACGGCAAGAAGCGGCGCCTGGCGCGTCACGAATTGC
>CALBTQ010000153.1 GCA_937967875.1 uncultured Pseudomonadota bacterium | reverse complement strand
AGATCGTATTCGGTGACTGGAGTTCAGACGTGTGCTCTTCCGATCTAACGTGGGCAATCTGCGCGCCGCATCGATGGCCGTCGAACGGGGAAGCGTCAGCGCCGCCGCGGTGAACGAAACCATCGAGCTGGAACTGTCCGCCGCCCTCGCCCGTTACCAAACGGCGTTGGCTCAATGGCAGTCGCTGCACAACGAGCACGCCGACTTTCTGCCGCAAATTTCGCGTTTGATCGACGCCGCCGAACAACAGGATACGCTGCCGACCGATGAAAAAATCGATCTGCAATTGGCCGAGCTCGAATGCCTCGGCATGCAACTGGACTTGGGATTGGAATTGATCGAAGCCGCCGTGGAGTTATGCGCGGCAACCGGCGTCGATCGTTGGGAAGAGCTGGTCGAATGACAGGAGACGCATCATGAGTAGCGACCGCAGCAGCGTGATCAGCCGTTACGAAGCCAAGTATGTCATCCCCGAATCGCTGGCGCGGGAAATTCGCGATTACATCGGCGTTACCTGTTCGCCCGACAAGCACGCCGGACCCGACAACCGCTACATGGTCAACAATCTGTACCTCGACACGCCGGATCTGCGCTTCTATTACGACACTCGCCTGAAGCGGTTCACGCGCTTCAAACCGCGCGTTCGGTATTACGGCGCTTGCCCGAGCGACTTTCTCTGGGTCGAACTGAAGCACAAGGTTAAAACCGTCACCTGGAAAATCCGTCGCCGCATCGATCTCAATGAATGGCCATACAATCTGACCGACTACGTGCCCAACGGCAACAACGGCCATACCTACTCGCTGGCCGATTCCTTCGAGGCCGCGGTCATGCGTCTGCACGCCCAACCGGTGGTGCATGTGCAGTACATCCGCGAACCTTACGTCAGCGACTTGGAAGATTATTGCCGCATCACCTTCGACCGTTGCCTGACCTACCGCGCGGCGTGCGGCTCCTATGCCCTGGAAGCGCACGGCGCCATGGCCTACTGGGACGATCCGATCACCACCGCGTTTTGCGGCGACGACTCGCCGGTCATTCTGGAAATAAAAACCGAAACGAACGTGCCGTTCTGGGTCGTCGCGCTCATCCGACGCTTCGGCCTGTTGCAGCGCGGCTTTTCAAAGTACTGCAACGCCATGGACAATATCCTGGGCGCCAACGATTACTGCGACCGCCTGTGCGCCGTTCGCTAGACCGCTTTTCCCCATTCAGATTGCATTATTACGAAGATTGCTCAATACTTTCCTCCATACTGATAAGATTAATAGCCGACGCGACCGAGCAAATGAGGGATCGCCCCATGACCATCAACTCCTATGGTTATCTCGATTTCATTACGCGACAAGTGATCAAAGCCTGGGTTGAGCGCGAACAACCGCGCCCCATTCCCTGGACGCCGCTGCCCAAGCCGCTGAATCAATGCACCGTGGCTTTGGTCTGCAGTTCGGGTATTGCCCTCAAGGGCGACAAGCCGTTCGATCAGGAGCGGGAACGGCAAGATCCCTGGTGGGGTGATCCGAGTTATCGGGTCATTCCCCAAGGGGTGACCTCCGCCGACGTGGGCATCTATCATATGCACATCGATGCGCGTTTCGGCCGGGAGGATCTCGATGTCCTGCTGCCCATGCATCGACTCGCCGAACTGGCCGGCGAGGGTTTCATCAAACGCCCCGCGCCGTCGCACTACTCCATCATGGGTTACATCCTTCGCCCTCAGGAAGTGCGCGAGTTGGAAGAAGTCACCGCGCCCGCCATCGCCCGGAGCATGAAGAGCGATGGGGTGGACGCCGTCGTGATGGTCCCCAGTTGACCCTTCTGCTGCCGGTCCGTCGGACTGGTGCAACGGGTTTTGGAGGCAAACGGTCTGGCGACTGTGGCGATTTCCATGATTCCGGTTTTCACCAAAGCGCTCGGCGTGCCGCGCATGGCCGCAATCGGCTATCCCATGTCGCGCCCGTTGGGAAAGCCGCATGACGCTGACGGCCAACGCGCCGTGCTGCGTTCGACGCTGGAAGTGCTGGCGACCGCAACCGAGCCGGGTACGATCGTCGAACTGCCTTACGCTTGGCCGGAAACGCGCGCCCAGGCCGATAAAGGCGGCCACGTAAGTCCGCCCATCGGCCAACTGTTGGTTCGTAAACCGTGGCTGATTCCAAAATTGGTCTCCGGTGATATCCCCGAGTCCGAATGATGAACGCATGTTGGGAGATGAAACGCTGATGCACACGGATGAAACCAAGCAAACCAGTTCGGCGGACACGTCTTCCAGTGACGCTTTCCGGCGGATCCCCTTTCCGCCCGAACGCCGGTTGGTGCTCGATACCCTGCGGCTGGGCCATCGCAAACCCATGATGCACGGCTTTTTGGAATTGGACGTGACTCGTGCGCGCCAGCTTCTTCGCGCTCACCGTTTGCGCACGGGAGAATCCATTTCCTTCACGGCCTTCGTTCTCGCCTGCCTGGGCAAGGCGGTCGCGGCACATCCGGAAGTGCATGCGCTTCGCGACTGGTTCGGCCGGCTGGTCATGTTCGAGGACGTGGACGCCACGACGATCGTCGAAGTAAAAGTCGAGGGACGCCCCTTCGCTCTCGCCCATGTCGTGCGCGGCATCAATCGACGCAACGTGCGCGACATTCACGACGAAATCCGGTCGGTGCAATCCGCAGGCATGAATTCGCTCTCCGCCGATTTTCAAAAACAGGCAAAATATTTTCTGATGGTGCCCGGCTTCCTGCGCCGCTTGCTCTACCGCGTCGTCTTTCGACGTCCTTTGGTCGCGAAAAAGCATCTGGGAACGATGCTGGTTACCGCCGTCGGCATGTTCGGTCGCGGCGCCGGCTGGGGGCAGAGCGCACCGGGCTTTCACAATTTTTCCGTAGTCGTCGGCGGCATCGCAGTGCGGCTTTCGACGTCGACGGACAATCCCGGTCCGCGCGAAATCCTCTGCCTGACCATCAGCGCCAATCACGATCTGGTCGACGGCGCGCCCTTCGCCCGTTTCGCCCACGAACTGCAAACAATCATTGAAAAGGCGGAAGGTTTGGAGGAAGCGTTTGTTCTCCGCAACTGAACGACCGATCGCGTCTTTGCCATTTAAAACGAGTGGAAAAGGTATACAATGATACGATTCAGACAATCGGATACAAAAAAAGAAAGGTGTGCCGATGTCGCCTCTCGTGAAAAAAGGTTGGCTGGCCGTTTCTTTGGCGTTGATCGTGTCCGTCATGTTCACCGCGTGCGACCCGGGGGACGACGATGAACCCGAAGAAGGCGAAATAGAGTGTTTCAAAGACGTCGATGGCGACGGTTTCGGCAATCCACAAAAAAGCGTTATCACCAAACACGATCAGTGCCCGGAGGGCTGGACGCTGGACGGCTCTGATTGCGATGACGGCGACGCCGAGTTGTTCCAATGGTTGGAAGGCAGCCTGGACGCCGACCTGGATGGCTACGGCGCGGGCGAACCCCATCAGCAAGTGTGCAGCGGCGAACAACTTCCCGCCGGCTACGCTACGGAAAGCAATGACTGCGACGACGTCGATCCGCTCGTGCATCCGCAAGCGGTCGATTTCCCCGACGACATGATCGACCAGGATTGCGACGGCGCGGATTTCGAGCGTTCCGAACAAGTCGGCGTCTTCGTCTCGCCGATGGGCAGCGACCAGGGCGATGGCACAATGGCCGATCCGTTGTTGCGTTTAACCGCTGCGGTCAGCCTCGCCGCGGCTCAGGATAAAGTCGTTTTCGCGGCCGAAGGCGAGTATTTCTATGACCTGAGCGTCACCGCCGCCGTGTCGATGTTCGGCGGTTACGAAGACGCATCGTGGTCGCGCAACATCGACTTCCACACCACGACGATCCCCGCCGGTTCGGTCGATCCGGCGGTGATCATTGGCGGCGATGGCGAAACCGTTGTTTTTGAAGGCTTTGCCGTACACGGCGACCAATACGCTCTGGCAACCACCGGCGTACGCGTACCCGCCGGGACAAAAGCGGTGATCGCCCGCAACCAAATCTTCGGCGGCGCCGGATCGGGAAGCTGTCAAGGCGTTTATTCCAAAGGTGAGGTTACATTGTTGGCCAACCGGATCACCGGCAGCCGCAAAGCGCCCACCAGCGCAGTCGGCGTTTACCTGGGTGGCGGCACAGCCCTGTTGGTCGACAATATAATCGAAGCCAGCGATGCGCTGGATGTGGTTTCGCTGCAGGGCGTCAACGCCATCAACACGAAGGCCACGCTGGTCCGCAATCGCATTTTCGGCGGCGTCGGCGGCACATCCACCACCGCCGTTCAGGCCAAAAACGGCGAATTGACCCTGGTCGGAAATCTGATTATTTCGGGATACAACTGCACTTCGGTTTCCGGCGTGGATGTCAACGGCTCGCAGTTCACGGCGGTCAACAACGTTGTATTTGCCAACGCCGACGACGACAACGTCAACGGCATCGAAATCAAGTCGGTGACCGACGCGCTCTTGGTCAACAACATCGTCGATGCGCGCTCGGATTTTTGGGTTTACGGATTGTATATGACCGACTGTACGAATGTCACCCTGCTCAACAATGACTTGTACGTGCATGGAGACGAACCGCTGAACAGCGGTCTGGTTTATCTGACCGGCGATGAACTGACGACGTTGGAGCAGGTCGAAGCCTGCGACTGGAGCGGCTGTGCGAAAGCTGAAAACAACATCGCTCAAGATCCGTTGTTCGACCTGGAAGGCACGTTCCACCTGCAAGCGACCAGCCCGTGCATCGATGCGGGGCAAGACGCCGCCCCGTATTATTTCGGGCCGTGGTACAACATCGATTGGGACGGCGACACTCGTCCGCATGGGTCGACCTGGGATATCGGCATCGATGAGAACTAGCATGGACCATCCCGGTTTAATTACTTGAAAAATTTTCGCGAATAATTCCACGAACAGGCGAAAGCAAACACTGTCCGGTCCCTTCTGCAACACAAGAGAAATTATCGAATATGCCTTGATTTGATTTTCTTTATTCCAGCAATTATCATTCATTGTCTGTTATCTTTCACGCAGGAGTGAGCAAAATGCGTATTTCAATCCCAAGGGCGATAAATTGAAATCCATATTCTTCGCTTTGCTGTTGATGGTTGACGACACCACCGACGACGACACGGTGGATGACGACGATGGTGGCGGCTGTGGGTGTTAATACGTATCGGTGGTGGCCATCGCCGCCTCGTCACCTGCCACAACTTGTCAGAATGTGTATTCTAGGAACTAGATAAAAGACATTAACCAAAGGAAAAAAACATGAAACAGTTATTTTGGATTGCTCTCGCCATTGTTTTGGTATTGGCGCCCAGCGTTGTTTGGGCTCAATGCACAACAGGCTGGTACGAAGGGACCGATTGTCCGGAAGTTTTTCGTCGCGGCGTCGGCGCCTATTACGAAGGAAAAATCTATATCACCGGTGGATTTCTCGACGAAGGTTACAACAACACTATGTGGATCTACGATATCGCTGCCGATAGTTGGAGCACCGGTTCCGATTATGATGTAGACGGCTGGGTCAACTCCTGCATGGCGGAATACGAAGGAACCATATTGCTCTTGGGCGGCTATGACGATGGCAGTCCGTTGGATACCGTAAAACTTTACGACATTGATACCGACACCTGGTCGGACGGCGCATCGTTGCCGAATGAGATGTCCGGCGGATCATGCGGCGTAATCGGCGATTATGCTTATGCCGGCGGCGGATCCGATATCATCGGTCATACTTCGGCCGTCTATGCCTATGACATCGCCTTGAACACTTGGGACGACACCCTCGCCGACCTGCCGGTGCACCGTCGTTGGTCGGCCAGCGGCGTCAGCGAGGACTACTTCTTCGTCATCAATGGATACCGCGATGAGACAATCGACGATTCGATCGCCTATTACAATCCAAGCACCGACACCTGGGCGGAAACAACCGGTTCAGGCGCCGGTTATTGGTCGTCGGGTGGAGCGCAAATCGGGGGAAACATCTATCAATTAGGCGGTTTTGCGGGATCAAAAGCCACATCCGAACTGACTCATGTTTATAATTTCGTCGGCGCAACTTGGGCATCATTCGACAATTTGCTTTATGCGACGGCCTCTCCCGCGGCCGGTTCGATTCCCGATTTCGGCGGTTTGCTGTACGTCATTGGCGGCGGCAACGGAATCACCGATATCAAAAAAACCCAGCTCTACAAACTATGTCTGGCGGCGGCGACGGAAATCGCACCGACCGAGGGCTACAACGAAGCAGCCGTAGCCGTAACAATAACCGGCGCCGGTTTTGAAGCAACCGATACGGCTTACTTGACCGATGAAACGAAAACAGAAATCATTCTGACCGGCATCACGGTCGTAGATGAAAACACCATCACCGCCGAAATACCCGCCGATTCAACTGTTGGCGTTTACGACCTGATCGTGGAAAGCGTCAGTGGCGAAGAAGCCCTACTGGAAGACGCCTATGAAGTGCTCGAAACAGCCGATGACGACACGGTGGATGACGACACGGTCGACGATGATGTAACCGACGACGACACCGTTGATGACGATGTCTCGGACGACGATGCTGCAGACGACGATGCTGCAGACGACGATGCTGTAGACGACGATGCTGTAGACGATGATGACGATGATATCGCCGCCGACGACGATGACGATGACGATGATGATGACGACGGTTGTGGCTGCTGATTGACCGAAGGACTGTTAAATTCACAAAAAGGGACGGCTTCGGCAGTCCCTTTTTTTCATGTTACGCCTGCTCTGAATGTGCATTCTAGGAAGTATAGCATCTAATAATCATTTCCAGCGCTAGTCATTTTAAT
>CALBTQ010000152.1 GCA_937967875.1 uncultured Pseudomonadota bacterium | reverse complement strand
GCCCGACTCGTCCCAAAACAGATCGAGCATCAGGTCGTTGAGCGCCAGCGCCTCGCGCAGCCAACGCGGCGCGAAGGTCGCCTGGTACAGCTCGATCAGCCCCCAGACGACGAACGCATAATCGTTGACGAACCCGGCGATGGCCGCCTCGCCGTCGCGGTAACGGTGCAGCAACCGCCCGCGTTCGTCGCGCATGCGTTGCAGAACGAACTCGGCCGCCTGCGACGCGGCCTCGGCGTACGCGGGCTCATCGAGCGCCTGTGCGCCCTTGGCCAGCGCCGCGATCATCAAACCGTTCCAGTCGGCCAGCACCTTGTCGTCGAGATGCGGCCGCACGCGCCGTTCACGGACGGCCAGCAGTTTCTCGCGCACCGCCGACAACAATGCGGCGAAGCGTTCCGGCGACAGCGACATGCGCCGCGCCAGTTCCTCCGCCGGCGAAACCAAATGCAAAATATTGCCGCCGTTGGGCCGCCGCGTCGCCTCTTCCTGGAAATTGCCCTCCGCGCGCACATTGAAGACGGCCACGGCGAACGCCGCTTCCTCCGGGTCGAGCGCCGCTTCGATTTCGGCCTTGGTCCACAGATAGAACTTGCCCTCGACGCCCTCGCTGTCGGCGTCCTCGGCGCTGAAAAAAGCGCCGTCCGGATCGCGCAGATCGCGCATCACGTAAGTGAAAATCTCGCGGGCCGTTTGCGCATACATCGCGTGGCCGGTGAACTGGTGCGTCTCCAGATACGCCAGGGCCAGCAGCGCCTGATCGTAGAGCATCTTCTCGAAGTGCGGCGTCAGCCAATGCGCGTCGGTCGCATAGCGATGAAAACCGTAGCCGATCTGATCGAAGATGCCGCCCTGCCGCATCGCGCGCAGCGTCGCCTCGACCATCGCGGAAGCGTCGCGATCGCCGAACCGCCGCGCCATGCGTAAGAGAAAATTCAACCGATGCGGCGTCGGAAACTTGGGGGCATGGCCGAAACCGCCGAACCGTCGGTCGAAGGTATGCTTCATCTGGTTAAGCGCCCGCCCCAGATCGGCTTCCTGCAATGCCGGGCCCGGTCCTTCCGACGAAAGGCTGGACAACGCCCGGGAGATTTTCTCCGCCGAGCCCAGCAGTTCGTCGCGATTGTCGCGCCACATCTCCCGCACGCGCGGCGCTATTTCCAGCAAGCCCGGCCGGCCGAAGCGACCGGTTTTAGGCAGATAGGTGGCGGCGAAAAACGGACGTTTGTCAGGCGTCATGAAGATCGTCAGCGGCCAGCCGCCGGAGCCGGTCATGACCTGGCAGACGGTCATGTACACGTCGTCGATGTCCGGGCGCTCTTCCCGATCGACCTTGATGCAGACGAACGTCTCGTTCAGTTGCGCGGCCACCTCGTCGTCCTCGAAGGACTCGTGCGCCATGACGTGGCACCAATGGCAGGTCGAGTAGCCGATGGAAAGAAAAATCGGCTTGTCCTGCGCGGCCGCGGCGGCAAACGCCTGCTCGTCCCACGGGAACCAATCCACCGGATTGGTCGCATGTTGCAACAAGTACGGGCTTTTTTCCCTGCTCAACCGATTGACTGCGGGGCGCCCGGAAATGGAAGCCGGCGGCATTGGATTTTCCTTCGTGAACGATTCGTCTTGTCCACCGGCGACAGACCGGGGAAACGAAACCCGGCTGCCGGGTCTAAGAGAGAATCGGGAATGTTTTCCAAAAATCTCTACTTTTATAGTTTTCAATATAAGTCGTGATGGCCCACAACCCAGGCGAAAAAATATCAATAACCAAAAAAAACGCCTGTGAAATATTTCACATACTTTATTTCGGCAAAAATCATAATTATTTATTTTCTAAGTGCCTAAATATAAAAGGATTCTATATAAGCCCCAACAATTGACGCAGAAAAGAAAAAAAATGCAATTACCACTTCGCAATATGCTCTAGGTGTTTGCAATGCAGTCCGAAATTCTAGTTTGCAAGTAAGCAAACAGCTTGTTTTCGGGTTTCGAGGGGTTCGATCGGGAAGGCAAAATTCAAAAATTTCACCTCTGATAGTTAGGATCCAGTGACCATGCATTTCGGCTTTCACGATTCAACGACAATGATTTTATCGTCTGAAACCAACCGGTTCCATCAGTGTGGCTACATCGAACAATTGAGGATGCATAATGAAAGTTGACTTTATCAATCCGTTTCTCAAAGCCTGTCTCAACGTTCTGGACACCATGGCTCACGTAAAAGCCACTCCCGGCAAGCCCTTCCTTAAAAAGGAAAAGCTGGCGCAAGGAGACGTGACCGGAATGATCGGATTGGTCAGCGGCAAGGCGAAGGGGTCGATGGCGATCACCTTTTCGGAATCGACCATTTTGCACATCGCTTCCCAAATGTTCGGTGAAGAACTGACTTCCCTGGACGAATCGATCGCCGACCTGGTCGGCGAGATCACCAATATGGTTACCGGCGGCGCAAAAAGGGAATTGGCCGAAAACGGTTATAAATTCGACATGGCCATTCCTTCCACGATCATCGGCCGCAAGCATTCTACCTCTCATACGACCAAGGCTCCCATACTTGTAGTGCCGTTCAACACCGACCACGGAGCATTTTTCATCGAAGTGTGTATGGAGGATTAACCTGCTTGGCGGGGAGAAGGGCCAATGGATAATTCGCAACTGGAACTGATCAATGATTTCGTTTTGGAGTCGCGTGAACATCTGACGCAGCTCGAACCGGACCTGTTGAGCTTGGAATCCGGCGGAGAAAGCACGGACGCATCGGTTATCAACCGCATTTTCCGTTCGGTGCACAGCATCAAAGGCGCCTCCGGTTTTCTGGCGTTGGACAAAATCAACAGCCTCAGCCACCTGATGGAAAGCCTGTTGATGAAGATCCGCGACGGCGAAATGTCGCCCACGCCGGAGCTGGTCGACGCGCTGTTGGCCGGCACCGACCGTCTGCGGGCGATGATCGACGACATCGACGCCTCCGATACCTACAACATCGAAGAGGAAATGGCTCGTCTCACGGCCTTGTTGCCGGAAAACGCCGGAACGACCAAAGCCGCACCGGTCAAGGCGCAAAAAGCCGTTGCAGCCGCCGCCGATAAATCGAACGACGACCTCAACGCCGAGGAACTGGCGCACGCCAGAGCACACGGGCAGTTGATTTTCAAAGTGGTCGTTCATCCGCAGGCCGATCTGTTCGCCCATGACCTGCCCCCCGCCGGCCTATTGGAAAAAGCCAAATCGATCGGTTCGATCCTGGCCGGCGAAGACGCCCTGGCCACGCTCAACGAATCGACCGACGTCGAAGAATTGGCCTTAGTGGTGGCGACCGTGCTGGAACAGGATTTGCTGGCCAGCGCGCTGGGATTGGGCATGGAAAACATTTTCCTGTTCGACGACAACAAACCCAAACCCGCGCCCAAAGCAACGGAACCGGTTCGCCAAGCGGAGCCTGAAATGCTGAAAAACGAAACTGAAGTCGTTGAGAGCAAGCCCGTCGCAGAAAGCACCGCCGGCAATGCCGCGGTGCAAGCGTCCGGCGGTCAGGAAACGTTGCGGGTCAAGGTGAGCCTGCTCAACAACCTGATGAACCTCGCCGGCGAACTCGTTCTGGGCCGCAACCAATTGGCGCAGATTCTGTCGCAGCATGCAGCCGAAATCAAAAGCATCAACGCCATGGTCCAGAATCTGAACCTGATCACCACCGAGCTGCAGGAAAACATCATGCAAACGCGCATGCAGCCGGTGGGCAACGTATTCAACAAATTCCCGCGCTTGATGCGCGATCTGTCGCGCCGCCTGAAAAAGGAAGCCGATCTGCAGTTGGTCGGCAGCGAAGTCGAGCTGGACAAGTCGATCATCGAATCGTTGTCGGATCCGTTGACCCACTTGATCCGCAACACCGTCGACCACGGCATCGAGAGCCCCGATGAACGCGAAGCCGCCGGCAAGTCGCGCACCGGCCGCGTGTTGATCCGCGCCTATCACGAAGCGGGCATGGTCAACATCGAGATCATCGACGACGGCAAAGGCATCGACATCTCGGTCATCCGGGCCAAGGCGATTCAAAAGGGCTTGGTGAGCGAACAGGAAGCGGAACGTCTGTCGGACCGTGAAATCTACTCCTTCCTCTTCGCGCCCGGCTTCTCGACGGCCAAAACGGTCACCGACGTCTCGGGCCGTGGCGTGGGCATGGATGTGGTCAAGACCAACATCGAGCGACTCGGCGGCACCGTGGACATCGAATCGACCAAGGGCCAGGGCACGCGCGTCAACCTGCGTCTGCCGCTGACCCTGGCGATCATCCCCTCGTTGATCGTCAAAGTGAACGAAGAGAAGTTCGCCATCCCGCAGGTGAGCATCGAGGAATTGGTGCGCATCCGGGCCAAGGACAGCCACAAGGCAATCGAGAAAGTCAACGGCGCCGACGTGTTGCGCCTGCGCGACAAGTTGTTGCCGCTGGTGCGCCTCGCCGATGTCCTGGGCATCGATCGCATCTACGTCGACTCCTCGTCCGGCTCGGAAAAAATCGACCGCCGCAACCGCCTCGCCGACCGGCGCGTAGCCAGCTACGGCAAAGATTACAGCTACGACGAGGAATCCGGCGAATTGACCGCGCAGCGGCCCAACAGCGATCTGCCGCCGGAAATCGGTCCGGTCTCCGCGCCGGGCAACCGTCGCGGCCACAAGGACGAAAACCGCCGCTGGCACAAGGAAAGCGCGATTACGATTCTGGTGCTCAAATCGGGCAACAACCGCTTCGGCCTGATCGTCAGCAACATCGCCGACAACGAAGAGATCGTGGTCAAAGCCCTGTCCAAATACATTAAGGACAACGTCTGCTACGCCGGCACGACGATCATGGGCGACGGCAGCGTGGCGATGATTCTCGATCCGCAGGGCATCTCGGAAACGGCCGGTTTGCGCTTCGAGGAACTCGACCGCGCGGCGGTGGCCATCCAGAAGGATTATCAGCGCACGGCGATGCGCGAAAAGCAATCGCTGCTGATCTTCGCCAACGGCCCGACCGAAACGTTCGCCATGTCCCTGGCGCTGATCAAACGGCTGGAGAAGGTGCCGGTCAGCGAGATCGAGCACATCGGCGACAAGGAATATCTCAAATACCGCGGCGGCTCGTTGCGGCTGGTCCGTCTCGAGGATTACCTGCCCGTTTCCCGCCCGGAAAACAATAAGCAGGTCCTGCACATCATCGTGCCGAAAATGACCAAAAAGCCGATCGGCATCGTCGCCACCGAGGTCCTCGACGTGCTGGAAACCGACCTGGAACTGGACACCCAGAACATCAAGGCGACCGGCCTGCTGGGCTCGGCCATCATCAACGAACGCATCACCCTCGTGCTGGACATGTTCGCCCTGTTCGACAAGATCGACGTCACCATCTGCGGCGGCGCCGAAGTGGCGCACAGCGAGGAATGCAAGAACTATCGGATTCTGCTGGCCGAGGACACGCCGTTCTTCAAGCAGCTCGAGTACGGCTACATGACCAGCGCCGGGCACCATGTCGACGTCGCCTCCAACGGCGAAGAGGCGCTGGATCTGTTGTTGCGCCACACCTACGACATCGTCATTTCCGACATCATCATGCCGCAAATGGACGGATACGAATTGGTCAAACGCATCCGCGACAACGAGAAAACCAAAAAGGTCCCGGTCATGGCGATGACCTCGCTGGACGATGAAGGCTCGAAACAGCGGGCGCTGGAAGCCGGCTTCGACGCCTATGAAGTGAAAATCGACAAAGCGCGCATGTTGCAGCGAATCAACGACCTGATTTGCGAGGAGGCGCAACAATGAGTGAAAAGCAATTCTCCACGTTTTATCTGGACGACGCTCTGTTCGGCATCGACATCCTGGTCATCCGCGAAATCAATCGCCACCTGGACATGACCAAGGTGCATCAGGTCGCCGAGCACGTGCGCGGTTTGCTCAACCTGCGCGGACAGATCATCACCATGCTCGATCTGGGGGTGAAGCTGGGATTGGATCACCGTTCGATCACGCCCGAATCGCGCGGCATCATTTTAAAAACACATGATGAAATTCTCGCCCAAGGCATCGCCAACATGGTCAATGAGCAGACCGGCACCGACCAGGTAGGACTGTTGGTCGACCGGGTCGGCGATGTGGTGTCAGTAAAAGAATCGGAAATCGACTCTCCCCCCGCCAATATCGGAGAGATCAACGGCAAGTATTTCAGCGGCGTCGTTAAGCTCGATGGCGAGCTTCTATCAATATTGAAAATATCCGAGATTATCAGCTAGATCCGTCTCGATCGGATAACAGACCGAAAAGCGCCAGGAAAAGAGGGAGGATCAAGCAATGGCCAGTACGTTCGGGAATATGAAAATTTCGACCAAAAT
>CALBTQ010000151.1 GCA_937967875.1 uncultured Pseudomonadota bacterium | reverse complement strand
ACCACCGAGATCTACACTCTTTCCCTACACGACGCTCTTCCGATCTCGACCCAATCCACCAACATTTCCAACAGCCGATTCCAGCGGCGGACGATGGCGTCCCAACGCACGATGCCCGGTTCGGCGTCGTGGTCGATGCGCACGCAGCCGATTTCAAATTCGATCGGCTGCGGTTGCCCGAAGGGCGCGGCGGCGGCCAGTCGATCGAACAGCGCCAGCTTCTTTTCCGTTTTTTCAACAGTGCGCGGCAACCACGCCTCGTACGCGAACGCCACTTCCTTTAGCAATGCATCGCGCACCACCGGCGCCGCGCCTTCCAGCGCCCGCGCTAGACCGCCCTCTTCCATCCGGCGTAAAAACACCGGATAGGAAATTCCCGAACGCCCTAACGCAATGATTTGTTCCATCGTCGGAATCAACTTGGTTCCCGCATCGCCCGCTTGCCCGCTGCGATACGTCTGCAATGATTGCTCATAGGCGGAAAGCGTCTGCGCCAGCAATTCTTCGTCGCTGGGCTCGGCCGACGAACTGCTTTGCGCGGCGGCGGACAACAAGCGGCTGTAGGCGTCGCTGAATTTCTGGAACAGCATTTCCTGCGCGAGCCGCCCACTATAGGCCGCGAAGTCGTTCATCTCCTCCGCATAGCGTTCCATCAGGCCGAGATATTCGCGCATCTTGTCGAAATCCGGTCCGGACAATTGTTTCGTTTCACAATCCCGCAACATGTCGCGGAAGGGATTGAGCATCGCCTCGGTGTACATTTTTTCGATCGGCATTATTCGTCCCCCACGTAGCGGCGGTATTGTGCGGTGCGCTTGGATAATTGTTCGTCGGGCACCGGAAACAATCGGCGATGGCGCTCCTCCCACAGCAGGTCCCAGTTCGTTTGATAATGCGGATCGAACTTGCGCGCTTCGCCCAGCACATGCTTTTTCCAGATCTCTTTGCCTTCGCGATGCTTCTCCGCGATCCACTCGTCGCGTTCGGCGCGCCAGCTCGCGGGCACCTCGGCTTCGGCTTGCACCTCCAGCGTTTCCAGCACGACCCAATCGGGCCAGAACGTCGTGCGCAGCCATTCGTCCATGCTCACCGGAATCTGCCAGCGGGTGAGAATCTCCGAGGACATCGAATTCAACTCAACGACGTCGGTGTACTCGTGCGCGTCGAGCGCCGCGAGAATTTCCTGATAAGGCTTGGCGCGCACCGGCTCGTTGAGTTCGACGTACAACTTCGCCCAGGCCGTCGAAGTGTCGCGCAGATACGCCGTCGCGCAATTGACATGCAAGTGCTCCTCGCGTACACGCACGCCGAAAGCGGCCAAATCCGCCGCGTCGCGAATGACCTCGTACATCGCGCGTTCCGCCGCTTCGCTGTGCGGAAAAAGCGGATTGCCGAGGTATTTCTTCATTCGTGCTTCGTAATAAGCGAGATATTCCCGGTGTCGTTGGTCCATCGAGTTGCTCCCTGGTGAATGGGCCGATAACGCAGCCGTCCGCCCGGCAGGCCGCCACGTATACCGCAAAGAAATAACCCATCACAATAACCATGTTTGTATCAGGTTTCACGGCGCAAGGCGAGCGCCAATATTTTTCATTCGGCTCTCGATTCTCAAATCTACAACCAATTCGTCTGGGAAGGGAAAATTGCATCAAGCCGCCGGCGCCGGATGGCGGATTATGAGCGACTCCATGAAGTGCAAGTGTTAAGAGATGCCCAACGCGTTGGCGGCGCCTACCTATTTTATTCGCGATGCAAGGCAAACTCAGTCTTGTCGCTTACCGGCCTCCCTAAATTTATTAGTTATTAGAATGCCCAATGAAACTCGATGATTTCCCCCTGCGATTGAACGATAATTCAAAGAAATATTTCTTATTAACTTTATATTATTGAATAGTTAGAAATTTACATTAACGAATTCAGCAATTTTACTTTAGCTAAATGGATGGTCTGTCGATTCATAATAATAGAGGAAAAAGAAGGTCTGGAATGAAAAACTTTTGTAACTTGATCTTACAGCATGAAGATTGGCTTATGGAGAGAATTTTATTCTACGCCAAACAGAGAGACTACACCAAATACACATCGACCCTGGCTGAGGCGTGGCGGCTCTCCATTTCGGGAATTTCGGCTTCATTAATCGCGTCCCTGGAAGCGCATAAAAATCCGCCGGAACTGGGCCCTGAAGATGATTTTTTAGCCGATCCTTCCGCCTCATTCGGCATTATCGAGGCGCGCAAGCATCGCAGTCGCGGCATCAGCATCAGCATGTTTCTGGGTTTGATGAAATACTACCGCCAAACCTACCTCGATCTGGTGCAGGAAACCGGCGTCACGTCCAATGAAGTGGAATGGCGCAGGCAATTCATCGAACGCTTTTTCGACCGGATCGAAATCGGCTTTTGTCAGGAATGGAGTTCATTGAGCGAGTCGCAGATAATCGAAGAACTACAATCCTCCAATCGGTCGATCATGAACGAAAAAAATAGGTATTTGACGTTGTTCGAAAGCATGCGCGATCCGGCCGTTTTGTTGGACAACCAGCATCGAATTGAAAACGTCAATCATTCCCTCACTCAGTTGTTCCCTTACCTTCCCGCCCCCGGCGCGATTTATTACAATTTGCAGCAACAACCTTATGAGTGGCCTTGGTTCCGTGAGAAACTGGCCGAACTCGCCATGGGCAGCGCTTCGGAAATGACCTTTGAAACGCAATTGCATACCGTCAACGGTCTCTGCGTTTTTCAGGTGAAACTGAAACGGATGCTCGATGTCAGCGATAAATTCGCCGGCACGGTCGTGATTCTCAACGACATCACCGCCCGTAAAAGCTACGAGGATCATCTGAAATATCTGGCTCGTCATGACTCGTTGACCGGCCTGCTCAACCGCTATTCGTTGGAGGAAATCCTGCTCCAGGAAGCCAAACGCTCCAATCGTTACCAGCATCCGATCGGCCTGCTGATGGTCGATGTCGACCGCTTCAAGGAAATTAACGACCGGTTCGGCCATCCCGCCGGCGACGAGGTGCTCAAATCGTTGGCGAAAATCATCATGCAACAGGTGCGTGAATCCGATATCGTGGTTCGCTATGGCGGCGACGAGTTTCTGATCCTCCTGCTGGAAGCAAAACCGCAAACGGAAATCATTAAAAACCGGATCATCATTGCGGTCGAAGCCTGGTCGAACCAGCAATCTCTGACGACCTTCCCGGTTACCCTGTCCATCGGCAGCGCATTTTGGGATCTCAAAGGACGTCAGACGATTGAGGAAGCACTGAGCGAAGCAGATCGCAAAATGTACATCACCAAGCGAACGTCACGAGCGGTCAACTGCTGACCAACACCTGTCGGCGCAAGGACTATCGCAAAATTTCCGTAACGCCTTCCGCACACCAAAGTTGAGTTCTACTTCCGTTGCGCCTTCAGGTTCTTGATGAACGCGGCGACGGCCTTCCATTCCTCCGTGGTCAACTGCTGACCGGCCAACGGATGCACGTGTTTACCCGATTCGCACAAGCGCGCCTGCGCCAGTTGTTCCTCGTCGAGATAGCCGGCCAATTCCATCAAACGCAAATAGGCGACTTCCAAAACGACCGCCAACCGCGCCAGCACCCGCGGCGAAGGGTTGTTCACCGAGCCGTGCTCCAGTTTATGCAGGTAAGCCCCCGAGATTTTCGCCGGTCCGGCAACCGCTTCCAGCGACCATCCCAGGGTTTCCCTCGCCTGCCGCAATTCGTTGCCAAGTTCGATCAACATGGCGCCCTCCTACCTTTGTTCATATAATTACATCTTAACTATAGTTAGCTAATATGTCCACTATAGTTAATATTTATTTATAATCACCTGTTTTAAAGGCATGATATTGTTTGCCGAGACAATTGCGAGAGGGATGATGAAACCGCTTATCGTACTTTTGTTGGCAGCGGTCGCCATCGTTTGGATGTTGCCCAGTTGTGGAGATGACGATGACGACAACAATAACGAGATCGGAAGAACGTCGTGTAGGGAAAGAGTGTAGATCTCGGTGGTCGC
>CALBTQ010000150.1 GCA_937967875.1 uncultured Pseudomonadota bacterium | reverse complement strand
AGATCGTATTCGGTGACTGGAGTTCAGACGTGTGCTCTTCCGATCTCGAGTCAAGCAAGCGGCTGAAAAAGCGCAGGGTGTCGCGATGCCATTCGACGAAAATCGGGTTGAGCTCGATGCCGGTCACGTGGCGCGCGCCGCCGGCCAACGCCGAGAGCACGTCCTGCCCGCCGCCGACGCCGATCACGCAAACGTCCGCGTCGTCGCGCAGTCGGAAGGCCGTGTTTTGCACCAGCGACAGCAAAAAGCCCGCATGCGCGGGGTCGCCGTCGTTTTCCCACATGCTCGTGCCCGCCAGCCCGTCGATGAGCATGGGGATCACGAACCGCTGATTGTAAGGGGCGGGCAGCTTGACGGGGAAGGGTTTGTCGGCCGTGACGCGCGAGTAGGAGTTCCACCGCTCGTAAAGAATCCGCTGCGGATTCTCGCGTTTTTCCTTGACCATCAGCGGCCGCAGCCCGGGCGTCGACACGGCGTTGACGACGGCGCCGACCAGCACGACGAACGTCAGCGTCAGGGCCAGGTATTGCCGGGGTCGGCTGCCGGCCAGAAAAAAGAAGAAGCGGCTGCTGAGCATGCCCAGCGCGGCGGTGATCAACACCGCGCTGTGCGCGTCGATGCGATGCATGAGCAAGATAACCAGCAGGCAGCCGCAAGCCGCGCCGATCAGGTCGCTCGCGTACACCTTGCCGGTGGGAAAGGGCGAGCGCGTCACGGCCAGAATGACCGCAATGCCGCTGAAGATAAACGGCAGGGCGATGCAGATCGTCAGCACGGCCAACACCGCCAGGCTGCGCCAGGAGTCGATCAAGGTGATCGGCAGCGTGAGGATCGCCAAGTGAGTGACCGCCGCGACCGCGCCGAAGGCGAAGGCCGATTGTCCAAGACGCAAATAAAGCTTTTCCGCAGAGAAAAAACGGGGGAACAGGTAAATGATCACGGTGCCCACCGTCATGCCGAACATGGCCAGCGAAATGACGAAAAAGGCCAGATGATACCAGGACATCACCGAGAGCACGCGCGTGTTGAGAATTTCCAACATCAAAGTGGACATGGTGATGAGGAATACGCCGGTATAAAAAGACCTTCCTTGCTCCTGCTGCGCCATGTGTCTCCCCAACGATTTATGAGTCGTATATGTATAGGCAATTTGCGATCAATGTTCAATTGTCGCCGGTGACTTTTTGCCTTGGGGGGAGGAAAACGGCGCTCCGGCCGGCTTAGTCGGGTTTGACCAGCGCCGCGCTCAAGCCGCGCCCCTTGGTTATCAGGTCTGTGCGTTGCAAGCCGGCCTGCTCGGCCAGGGCGAGCGTCTTGGGGAAGTCGTCGGCGTCAACGTGCCCGGGCGGTTCGAAAATCAACACCGTGCCGCCGGGTCGCAACAACGCGGCGATTTCGCGCAAAATGGCCGCCTGATCGTCCGTTTCATGCAGCATGTACATTGCGGTGATCAGGTCGATACGACCGTTGTGGTCGGGCAGGGCGATGGAGTCGAATTGCCCCAGGTGCGCGTGGATGCGATCGGCAAGCCCCTTTTTACGCGCGCGCTTGCGCAACACGTCGAGCATTTTTTGTTGCACGTCGACGCAGATCACCCGGCCGTTTTCGCCGACCATCTCGGCCAGCGGCAAGCTGAAAAAGCCCATCGCGCAACCCAGGTCGAGCACGGTCATGCCCGGCCGCACGAAGGGGCCGAACATCTTTTTCGGATTTTCCATCATCGCCCGTAGGGGACTGATTAAAAAATAGCCGATCAACGGGGGACAGATCAGTTTACGTGACATGCTGTATTCCTTGTTTGCATTGCGCACTCAGTATATTGATTCCTACCCGCAACACAATCGTCGACTGACGTTTTTACCGGATTTTTACCGTTTGGTAATTATCGAACGAATGTTTCAAGTTTTCGCGGCGATGCACCGATCAATATTCTTTACATAGGGTATTGCCGATATTCCGAGCGTCGACCGAGGTCGCGCGGTGTGTTTTCATTTGACGGGTGGTGGGTGCGATGACGAAAAATCAGGACTGTTATGAAAAATTTTCCCTGTTGTATCGGGAAATGGTGCTCAAGTGGTTCGTGAAAGCCGAGTTGGAAAACAAGCGGATCGCGCAGTTGTCGCTGTTGACCGATCCGAAAACCTTTCAGGAATATTACACGGCGTTTCTGACCGAGCGCGGTTATAACGAGAAGGATCGCTCCGAGCAGGTCAACGCGTTTCTGACCACGGAGTTCACTAAGTTCAAGCGATACCTGTGGCAGATCCACGGCGAGATGTTCGTCGCCGGGATCATCTGCGACGCGGGCGCGGCGACCGGCAAATTCCTAAATCAGTTCCGCCTGACCGCCGCCGGCGAGCAGAGCCTCGCCGAGCAGGATCCGTCGCCGGCTTTCGCCGACCAGTATCTGACCGCGTTGAAAAAGAACATCCCTTCGTTGGACACGCTGGTGGAAACCTATTTGATCGAAGCGGTGCAGTCGCTCAACCGTCAGATGCCGCTGGCGTCGGCGATGATGCTCGACGCGGCGTCCGAGCGGCTGTTTCTGTTGTTGGTCAATAGCATCCCCGACAGTTACGAGGATGACTTCAAGCGCACCAAGCGCGTGTTGCAGGTCGACGCCTCGCTGGTGAAACTGCGCGCGCAATTTTTCCAGGAATGGGAAACCTACCAGTCGGAAAACGCCTTCAATCAGCAGCGCGGTCTGCTGCCCAAGGACCTCAACTACAAGGAAACCCACGCGATCATCTGGAACACCTCGGAAGCCCTGCGCCTGGATCGCTCGTTGGGCGTGCCCGCGGAGCAAGGCGAGGTGACCACCGACACGCAGCGCACCGCCCTGGCGATCTTCCCCAAGTACGCCGAACGCGTGTACGCGTTGCTCGATTTTTGGAAGAGCTGAAAAAAACCGCCCCGCGCTTGGCGAGGCTTGGGAAAAAATGGGCTATTTCACGCACCGGGCTACAAATCTATCGCCCCTATCGGGGCTGTTGGTCGCCTAGCGGCGCATTTATCGACAACCTCGATAGTCCTGGAATTTGTGGCCCCAAGCCCCGGAGGGGCGGACGGTCAGTAGCGAAGGGCGAAGCCCTGGAAATTGCGACCTACCCAAAGCCGACAAGCCCCGGAGGGGCGCAGGAATCTATGATACGTTAGCCCTCATCCCCGGCCCTTCTCCCATGGGGAGAAGGGAGAGCGGGGCTGCCTATTAAAAAATACGGGGACACGAAGGAATCGAGTCCCCGATTTTTTCTTACCCTCGCCCTCTGGGAGATGGTCGGGCGTCAGCCCAGAGTGTGGGCTTGCCTTTCCGACTTCCGGATTGACCTGCCCGGACCGCCAAAGCCCCGCAGGGGCGATCGGTCAGTAGCGAAGGGCGCAGCCCTGGAAATCGCGGCCCACCCGAAGTCGACAAGCCCCGGAGGGGCGGAGGAATCTTACCTGCACCCCTTTCAGGGGTTTGATTGAGGTTGCTACGTCTTGTTCCAGGGCTTCGCCCTTCGCTACTGACCTGCGCCCTACGGGCTTGAAGATCCGGCGCGGAAATAAAAAAACCGCCCCGCGATTGGCGAGGCGGTTTGTCTGTCGAATCGTGCTTACCGATACAGCTTATCCGGATCGACGTCTTCGCGCAGCACGCGCAGTTCCTCGTCGGTCGGCGGATGATTTTCTTCCAGCGTGTCGGCGATCAGCAGTTCGAAACCGGTGTTTTGCCGCACCTGCTCGACGGTTACGCCGGGGTTGAGCGCCAGCAGTTTCATGCGGCAGGTCGCCTCGTCATAGCCCAATGTCGCCAGACTGGTGACCACGCGATACGGACCGGTGCCGGCGGGCAGACCGGCCGCTTCGCGCGCGCCGGGACCGCTCAAAAAGCCGGGCGTGGTGAGAAAGTCGATTTTCTCGACGAACCGCCGCGTGTCGTGCGGCATGATCGCGATCGTCCGCCAGATCGACGAGCCGATGTCGTTGGCGCCGCCCGAGCCGGGCATGCGCACTTTCGGCTTGGCGTGATCGCCGATGACGGTCGTGTTCAGGTTGCCGTACATGTCGATCTGCGCTCCGCCGATGAAGCCGTATTCGATGAAGCCCCGCTGCGCGGTTTCCATGATGTCGCAGATCGACGAGGCCTGCAGCGCCTTGTTGAAGGTGCGCATGTCGCCCACGGCCAGCGGCAGTTTTTCCAGCACCGCGCCGACGCCGCCGAACTCGAAGACCGGCACCAGGTTGGGCGCGTAGATTTTCTGCGCTAGTGACGCGGCCAGCATGGGGATGCCCGTGCCGATGAAGGCCATCGTGTGGTCCTCGACCAGCCGCGCGCCCAGGCAGATCAACAATTCTTTGGGGCTGTATGCCATACTCATCTCACGCCCCCTTCCCGATGACGATTGCATCGAGCCGTTCGCGCCCGATTTTCTCCAGCAGCGCTTGGTGGTCGGGCAGATCGCGCACCCACTCTTTCATGTAGGCGTCGGTGCTCTCCGCCTTCTGGCTGGCGTCGATGAACATCCGGTAGTGCTCCTCGTCGCGTTCATACATGCCGCTCATTTCACCCGGCCACGAGCCGAAGGGCGCATGCACCACCGCGTCGACGTTGTACCAGGGAATGACCGTCAGGTGCGGTTTGGCGCGGATGACCTCGCTGTCGACGATCTCCTCGGTCGAGACGATCAGCTTTTTCGAGGCGCGGGCCATCTCCAGGGCGAAACCGCTGATGCCGTCGACCTGACAGTTGCCGAACTTGTCGGCGCGATTGACGTGAATGAAACCCACGTCCAGCGTCAGCGCGGGCAGCAGGCAGATCGGCCGTTTGGTGAACGGATCCTCGATGGCCACCGCCGAGCTGTACTTGAGCGTGTCCGAACCCAGCATCGAGTAGGTCGGGATGAACGGCAGGCCCATCGCCGCGGCTTTGAAGCGCCAGGTGATCGCGCCGTTGGACCATTCGACCACCTGCTTGACCTGTCCCGATTCGACCGCGCGGCGCAACGGCGCGCTCACGCCGTACACTTCCTGGCCGATGTAGGTGCAGTCGATGCGCTCGATGATCCCGGCGGCCAGCAGCAGGTCGGCTTCGTGCACGCCCTGGCCGGCGAGGTCGAAATGGGTTTTGCCCGAGCGGATCAGCGCACGCACCAGCGACATCGGGCAACGCACCGATCCGTACAGCTCGAAGCCGATGTACATGCCGTCGGCGACGAACCGGGCGATCGCCTCGTCCTCGCTCATGCGTTTGTCGACCAGGCCTTTGTCGCGCTGCCGATTCGCGGCGCGCAGGTCTTCCGGGTCGGGCGGTTTGATCAGGGGCAGCAGGCCCTCATCCACAATGCGTACAACTTTTTCGCTCATGGTCGCGGCTCCTGTCGCAGGTGATGAATTCGGGCCAGCTTAAGGGGCTTTTCACGGCAGCGTCAAGCGGTGGAAGACGATGCGCCGCGGCCCGTCTCGCTTGGAGAACGAGGCGGGCCGACGACGATGCGCGGTGCGCAATCAGTGAACTTTGATTTCGATCGCTTTGGGCTTGGCTTCCTCGCGTTTGGGCAACGTCACATGAAGAATGCCGTTTTCGAAATGCGCGCCGATGTTGTTCTGGTCGATCTGGTTGGTCAACGCGAAGGTGCGGCAGAAGGCGCCGTAGTGCTGCTCGATGCGTGTGT
The DNA here is from genome assembly GCA_937967875.1 of uncultured Pseudomonadota bacterium. GTDB lineage: Bacteria > Lernaellota > Lernaellaia > Lernaellales > Lernaellaceae > CALBTQ01. Next base: position 1,814 of record CALBTQ010000150.1, on the reverse strand, counting down.
AGTTGTCGCGCCGGTCCTCGTTTTCGAGCCGGCGTTCGCCGCAGAGGGTCAGGATGTTGTTTTCGATGTTGACCTTGATGTCTTCCTGCTTCATGCCGGGTAGGGCGGCGGAAATGACGATCTGCGCGCCGTCCTCGAAGATGTCGACTTTCGGGGCCCACTGGCCGCTGATGCCCTCGTCGGACTGGCGGTACTGCCGCCAGGGAGCGGTGTCGCCGAACAGTCGGTCCATTTCGCGCCGCATGTTGGTCAGTTCGTCGAACGGATCTTTTCTGATGATGGCCATGGTGTACCTCCTTCAAAAAAATTGCATTCCAAAAGCAAAGTTCCGCAGTGGACTTCGCCCAGTCGGCCGATTCGCTTGAAAGAGATTTTGTCGTTTTCTTTAACTCGTTTTCCGAGGAAATCAGTAATCACTGGGCGGCGGCTGTCAATACGTCGCCGGGCCGATTTTGCGTCTTGAATTTGCGCGGCGGCGGTTTATGGTTAACACGCAACGAGCGAGGGGACGCCATGCCGATTTACGAGTACGAACACGAGGGCGACGGCTGCGAATGGGGCAAGGCATTCGAGTGCCGGCAGTCGATCAAAGATGAGGCGCATCGTGTGTGCCCGCACTGCGGCGCGCCGGTGCGCAAGCTGCTGCCCAGCCGCATCGGCATCGCCACGCCGCGCTCGGATCGCGAGTTGAAGGACCAGGGCTTCACCAAGCTCGTGCGGCGCGACAAGGGCGTGTACGAGAACGTCACCGCGCGCGAAGGCGAGAAGCGCATCGTCACCGAGAAAGATCTCGGCCATTAAAAAGCGAACCCCGGAGCGTGTCGCTCCGGGGCCGCCGTACCCACCGATTCTCGTTCAATCTTCCGGATCGACTCCGGGTTCCGAGCTGTCGTCGTCATCGTCGACAAAATCGTCGTCGTCATCGTAATAGTCATCATCGCCCCAGCCGTAGTCCCAATCCTGCCAGGGCAGGTCTTCCTCGACGTCGTTGACCCAGGCGCCGATCTCGGTGACGACCAGGCCCAGGTCGCTGATGGTGAACAGGTGATTGTTGATCACCGCGCTGCGGCGCGGCTCGGACATGCTGTAGTAATAGTCGCTGCCTGCGGCGCCGACGAAATCAGAGTGATCGATCGTCGCCTGCTGATTGAAGCCGATCGTCGGACTGGTGTAGAACACGTAGAAGCCGGAGAAGGAATCCTCGCCCCAGATGTCGTCGTCGTCATCGGAGACCACGTCGTCGTCATCGTCGTCATCGGTCACCGGCGTATCGTCGTCATCGTCGTCTTTCCAATCGTCGTCGTCGTCGTCCCAGATGTCGTCGTCATCGTCGTCGCCCCAGCCCCAGTAGGTCAGCGGAATGACCAGCAGGTTTTTCGGCTCGTAGTACAGGAACGCGTGGTGATTGTATTTCGCCTCGGACCAGGTGTCCCAATCGCCCAGGTCCAGGTGATAGATCATTTCCGGATGGGCGAAGTCGGACACGTCGAACATCGACAGCGCCACGCCGCCGTTGCTGCCCCACCAGTCGCCGCCTTCACCGATGCCCAGCAGGTGATCCTCGCCCATCGGGTGCAGGTAGGTGGAGAAGCCGGGCACTTCCAACTCGCCGACCAGCACCGGGTTGGTCGGGTTGGACATGTCGAAGGTGAACAGCGGATCGACCTGCTCGAAGGTCACGACGAAGCCCCGCGCACCCAGGAAGCGCGCCGCGTAGATCTGCTCGTCGGTCGCAAAGTCCTCGTACGAACCGACTTGGGCCAGGTTGTCTTCCTGTTGCTGGAAGACGAACACGCCGTTGCGTTGGGGCGTGT
>CALBTQ010000149.1 GCA_937967875.1 uncultured Pseudomonadota bacterium | reverse complement strand
AGATCGTATTCGGTGACTGGAGTTCAGACGTGTGCTCTTCCGATCTCGATCCACAAGAAGCTGCGCATCGGCGGCAGGCGATGCTCCACGCCGAAGCGCGGCACGAAGATGTCGTGCGTTTTGGGTTTCACCAGCGGCTTGAGCGGCGCTTTGATCGTCAGTTCGGTTTGCAGGCCGGGCAGCGCGACGTTCACCGGCGGCAGCGGCCCGACCGCGCCCAGCAGCGGCACGGTCAGCGACTGAATGCGTGCGCGGATGCTGGTGGGCAGCGTCGAGAGATTCAAATGCAGGTCGTCGATCTTGATGTACATATCCGGCGAGGGGTAGGCCGACCAGTCGTACCACGTCACGTCGCCGGAGAAGGTCCAGGCGTCGCCCAGATCGGCCGACGCGCCGAAGGCCGCCTGCTGTGGTTTCCAGTGGTCGCTCACGTCGACCAGGATGCTGACGGGCAAACTCGCATTGAGGGCGATTTTGCCTTCCAGGTCGCTGAGTTCGACCGGCACACGCAGCTTCTGCGAGCCCAACGCCGGGGCGGACAATTCCACCGTGCCCTTGAGCGGCAACACGCCCGGGGCGATGGAATTGAGCTCGGAGAGGTCGACTACGTAATTTTCGAAGTAAACGCCGATGTCGGCGTCGATGGTCACGTTCCAGGAGAAGCTGTCGCGGTACGCCGCGCCTAAACGCAGCCATTCCTTGGGTCGCCACATGACTCCCGCGAAGGGGGTGGCGGTCAGCGGAAAGTCGAGGTTGAGCGTGGCGTCGACGTCCAGCGGCTCCTGCGCTTCTTCCTCGGGATTGAGCGAAAGATTGCGGTTGTTGGCGTGCAGCGGGAAGGTGAAGGTGCCTTTGCTGTCGGACAGGATGCTCGCGCCGCCGCCGATGCTCAGCCCGGGCAGCAGTAAAACACTGGCGCCCACGTGGGTGACGATACGCTGCGAGCGGTTCTCGTGCATGATAAACGTGGGAATGTGACTGTCGTGCGGCCGCAGGCGAATGACCAGACCTTCCGGCAGGTAGACGCCGATGCCCAGATGAAAGTACTTGTTGAGCGGAATGGCTATGCCGAAGTTGTAACCGTTCACGTCGTCGACATCGACCTGTTGCTTTTCAAGCTCGTGCAGGTTTTTGGCGTCCTGGCGCGTGGCCCCGTCCATGGGGTGCAGTTCGAGATCGAGGAACGGCTTGGCCATCATGAAGCCGAAGGAGAAGGAATTCTTCTGGATTTGCGACAAGCCGGCGACGTTGTAATAGATCGCCGAGAAGTCGTCGGCCAGTCCGGTGTAGGCGCCGCCCATGCCGACCGCGCGCGCGCCGAATCCGTAACTGTCCATCGGATTGGCGGCGGCGGGCAGGGGCGCCAGTACGGTCAACAACAGTGACAACGTGAAGAAAACCGCGATACGCTGCGTGTAACTGCCCATGAGATTTGACAAAATCCCTCTGCTTCGGGTGAGTGAACGGTGAACTATAACTCACGAAGCCGCAGACCCGCAAGAACATTTCCCGAAGCGGGGAAAAGTGATTTTTTTTGGCTTGATTTGTCGAAAGGTTCCTGCTAAACAAGGGTGTCTTTGCCAGGGGGCAAAGTATTTTCGTACACACGGTAACCACGGAGATACATTAATGAAGCGTTTTCTTTTGGTAATCATCCTGGTTTTGCCTTTCGTATTGGGAATGTTGCTGATTGCCTGTGGTGATCATGATGAGTACCATCATAAACCGCTGCAGCAGAATACCGGCAGCGTCTATGCCAAAGACATGACCGAAGACATGACTTGCGACAGCGCCGACGTGATCGTGGCCGATTGCCTCGACGCTTGCACCTGCTGCTACTACGGCCAGCCGGAAAACACCGAAAGCTGCGTCGAGTACTGCGACAATATGTTGCTCAAGGGCTACAACATCGATCAGGAGCCCACGAAGCTGGACTTCACGCGGTTCAAGGAATGTTTGGTGGGTTGCGTGAGCCTGTGCGACCAGCGCGAAAAAGACCTGACCTGCTACAACACCTGCAAGATCTATCTGGGTCTGTAATCGCGTGCACCCTACGGCGCCGGCACGCGCCATGACGATTCAAGTGCTGACTAAGGCCCCCGTCTTTGGCGGGGGCTTTTCTTTTTATCGCGGTGAGGGAGGAAGCGTTGGCCAGTAAAATTCGGGTCATGCCGGAACAGTTGGCCAACCAGATCGCCGCCGGTGAAGTGGTCGAACGTCCCGCCTCGGTGGTCAAGGAGCTGGTGGAAAATTCGTTGGATGCCGGCGCGCGGCGCATCGTGGTCGAGGTGCAAAGCGGCGGGCGGCAGTCGATCCGCATCACCGACGACGGCGAGGGGATGAACCCCGACGACGCGCTGCTGGCCCTGGAGCGGCATGCGACCAGCAAGATCCGCACCGAGGCCGATCTGTGGCGGGTCGCCTCGTTGGGATTTCGCGGCGAAGCGTTGCCGGCCATTGCCTCGGTCTCCAAGCTGACCATCGCCACGCGTCAACGCGATCAACTGAGCGGCGTGACGGTCAAGGCGACCGGCGGCGAGGTGCGCGAGGTCGTTGAATCGGGCTTACCCGAAGGCACGTCCATCGAGGTGCGCGACCTGTTTTTCAACACGCCCGGCCGGCGCAAGTTCCTGCGCTCGCCGAAGACCGAAACGGCGCACATTGCCGAAACTCTGGTCCGGCTGGCGCTGTGGCAACCCGGCGTCTATTTCGAATTGCGCGAGGGCGAAAAGACCGCTTTGCGCGTAGCCGCGGCCGAGTCGATTCCCGAACGCATCGGCGCGCTGTTGGGCCGCGAGGTGCTCGGCGCGCTTTTTCCCTTCGAGTTGCAAACCTCGTTTTTCCATTTGCACGGCTACGCTTCCAATCCCGATTACAGCCGGTCGAGCGCCAAACACATTTTCCCCTACATCAACCGGCGGCACGTGCGCGACCGCCTGCTGGTCGGTTCGGTGACCGGCGCGTATGAGGGGCACCTGATCAGGGGCCGCTATCCGGTGGCGGCGTTCAATTTGGAGATCGACCCCGAGCTGGTGGACGTGAACGTGCATCCGGCCAAGGCCGAGGTGCGTTTCCGGCAGCCGGCAGGCGTGTTCGAAGGCGTGCGGCGGGCGTTGCGCCAGGCGCTGGCCGACAAGTTCGGCGTGGCGTCGGTCGGGGCGGGTTTTCTGGCCCAGGTCGGGCGCACTGCGATGCCCTTGCCCGAACGCGCGCCGGCCAACGACGCACCGCCGACGTTTTTCCCGGAACGTTCTTCGCATCCGGAGCGTTCACCGCTGCCCGAGCGCGAGCCGGCGCGCAGCCAGTCGCCGCTGTTTCACGAGCGCGTTTCCCACACGCCTACCAAAATGGACTGGGATATCGGCGTTCGCGCCGACGAGCCCGAGCCGGAGATCGGCCGTTTTTCAGGGTTGGCGATCATCGGGCAGCTCAACAATAGCTATATCGTCTGCGAAAGCCGGGTCGGCGCCGGCTCGATGATTGTGATCGACCAACACGCCGCGCACGAACGCATCAACTACGAGCGTCTGCGCCGCGAGATGCTCGAAGGCGCGGTCAACGTGCAGAACCTGCTGCTGCCCATCGCGCTGGAATTGCGGCCGGTCGAGTCGCGCGCACTGGAGAAAATCATCGACGACCTGGCGCGCCTGGGCGTGGTGGTGACTTCCTTCGGCCAGGACGCCTGGCGCATCGAAGCGGTGCCCGCGATGCTCACCGACGGCGATGCGCGTCTGCTGGTGCTCGACTGCTTGGAGCATGTGCGCGAAACCGGGACGATCGGCAAACCGGCCGAGCGGCTGGAGGCGATCCTCATTTTGGCCGCCTGCCACGGCTCGATCCGCGCCGGACAGGCCTTGACGATGACCCAGATGCGGGAGATATTGCACGGTCTCGACCACTGTGAACAACCAATGAATTGTCCTCACGGCAGACCGACGGTGCGGGAATACCCACTGGACGAAATCGAACGCGCTTTCGCGAGGAGATAGTGGTGGAATTAGTCGAGCGCATGCGGGCCGGCGACGTGCGGGCGTTGGCGCGGCTGATCACGCTGATTGAAAGCCGGCATCCCTCGTTGCCGGAGATCATGGAGCGGGTGTACGAACACGCCGGCAACGCTTACGTGCTGGGCATCACCGGCCCGCCGGGCGCGGGCAAATCGACGCTGGTCGACAAGCTGATCAAACAGTACCGCAAGCAGGGCAAACGCGTGGGCATCGTGGCGATCGACCCGTCCAGCCCGTTTAGCGGCGGCGCGCTGCTGGGCGACCGCATCCGCATGGGCGACCACGCGATGGACGAGGGCGTGTTCATCCGCTCGCTGGGCACGCGCGGCTGCCACGGCGGCTTGAGCCTGGCCACGCGCGAAGTGGTGCGGCTGCTGGACGCGGCGGGTTTCGACCTGGTGCTGGTCGAAACGGTCGGCGTGGGCCAGACCGAACTGGACATCATGGAGTTGGCGCATACGGTGGTAGTAGTCTTCGTGCCCGAAAGCGGCGACACGATCCAGACGATGAAGGCCGGTCTGACCGAAATCGCCAATATCTTCGTCGTCAACAAGTACGACCGCCAGGGCGCCGATCAGCTCGTGCGCGAACTGCTGACGATGATCGACCTGTCGCGTCCCACCGGGTGGATCCCGCCGGTGCTCACGACGATCGCCCGCGAAAACCAGGGCGTCGAAGAGCTGATGGAAAGCGTGGAAAAGCATCGCGCCTATTTGCGGGAAAATGCCGGGCACGACGAACTGCTCAAACTCGGGCACGTCACCGAATTCACCGAGGTGCTCACCCGGGAGATCAGCGAGCGCATCCACGAGGGATCGACGAGCGGCGCGCTGGACGAGTTGGTGCGCCGGGTGCGCGAGGGCGAGGTCAATCCGTACCTCGCGGCGCTGACCGTGCTGCGCGATCCGGACATGCTGCGCGACCTGGGCAACAACCACCGAAAAGAATAGAACGACGATTGATCCGGGCGCGCGGGCCGTGTACCATCGGCGCCTGACGATGCACAAGGAGACATTCGACGCTATGCGACGCGACTATACGATCATCGGGCTGTTGCTGCTGTTGCTGCTGGCTTTCGCGCTCAGCGGCTGCCCGGAACAGATCGAAGAGGACGACACGACGGTGCCCGACCACGTGCCGCCGCAGACCGTATTTTCCTTCACCGCCAAGGCCGAAGTCGACCGCGTGACCCTCGAGTGGGATACGCCCACCGAGGACGACGCCGAGGTCAACAAAGACCTGTACGGCGTCATACTGGTGCGCGCGGAAGGCCGGAGCCCCGATGCGTTCCCCGTGCGCGAGCAGGAATATCAGACCGGCGACGCGCTGGGCTACGGCACGGTGATCGCCAACCTGGATCCGTCGATCGAGGTGTTCATCGACGAAACGGTGGAGAAGGGCAAGACCTACTTCTACGAGGCGATCAGTTACGACGAGGTGCCCAATTACGCCGAGTCGGCCGAACTCAACGCCACGCCCGGTTCGCTGGTGCAGGGACGCTTGTCGCACGAGCAGACCGTGCTCGCCGACGGCCGCGTGCTGCTGACCGGCGGCATCGGCTACAGCGGTCCATTGGACACGGCGGAGATTTACAATCCGACGACCGGCGTGTTCACCATGCTGGTTGCGCGCATGTCGCTGGAGCGTTTCGCCCATACGGCCACGCTGCTGGACGACGGGCGCGTGCTGATCGTCGGCGGTTACCGCGAAGGCTTCGCCAAGACGCTGGCCGAAGCGGAAATCTTCGACCCGGCCGACAACTCCTTCACGCGGCTGGATAGCGAAATGAACGTGGGCCGCGCGTTGCACACCGCGACGCTGCTTCCCGACGGGCGGGTGCTCATCACCGGCGGCACCGATTCCGTCGACGCGCTCGATTCGCTGACCGTGTTCGATCCGGATGCGGAAACGTTCACCGATCTGACCGACGCGCTGATGCGTTCACGTTACGGCCATGTCGCCGTGCTCGGCGAGGATGCGGTGTATCTGATCGGCGGCTTCGACGGTAACGAAATGCTGCCTTATGTCGCGGCCGTGCAACTGGACGACCTGTCGCTGACCGACGTCAGCGGGCGCGTCGGCTATGAAACCGAAATGATCGAGGCGCGCCTGTACCCGACCGCCAGCCCCCTGCCGGACGGCGGTTGGCTGATCGCCGGCGGACAGACCGGCACGCTGTCGGCCAACGAATTTCTCGTCGCCAGCGAAATATTCGACCCGGCGGGCGAAACGCTGTTCGCCGTCACGGGCGATCTGGCGCGGCCGCGCTCGGGCCATCGCGCCACCGTGTTGGCCGACGGCGCGGTGCTGATCACCGGCGGCATCGGTGAAAACCAGACGATCCTCGACGATGCCGAGGTTTTCCAGCCGGAAAGCGGCACATTCATCGCCACCGCATCGATGCGCCTGTCGCGCACGGTGCATGGGCAATCGCTGCTGCCCGACGGACGCGTACTGGTCACCGGCGGCAATCGCTCGACCAACATCTTCCAGCCCGAACCGGCCTCGACGGCGGAAATTTACGATCCGGACACCGGCCGCTTCTCCGTGGTCGGCGTCGATTAAAGTCGTTGTCGGCCTTGAACGGTAAGGCTCCCGCGGGAAATAATGCCTGCATGCCCCACGCTCGTCCCCAAATCGTGATCGTTTGCGGCCCCACGGCCACGGGAAAAACGCAACTGGCCGTGCGTCTGGCCGCGCGCTTCGGCGGCGAGATCGTCAACGCCGATTCGATGCAGGTCTATCGGTATATGGACATCGGCACGGCCAAGCCCGACGCGGACGAGCGGCGCGCGGCGCCTTTCCACCTGGTCGATGTGGCCGATCCGGACGACACATTTTCCACCGGGCGCTTCAAGGATATGGCGCAGGCGGCGATCGAGGAAATTCTCGCGCGCGGCCGAGTGCCGATCGTCGCGGGCGGCACCGGGCTGTACATCAAGGCGTTGACGCAAGGGCTGTTCGACGGGCCCAGCGCCGATCCGCAATTGCGCGCCGCGTACAAGGCGCAGGAAGCGGCCGAACCGGGCAGCTTGTATCGCCGCTTGCAAGAGGTCGATCCGGAGCGCGCCGCGCAGGTCGAGCCGGGCGATTACGTACGCATCGAGCGTTCGCTGGAGGTGCTCGACCTGACCGGCAAGCCGCTCAGCCGCTGGATCGCCGAACACCGCTTCGCCGAGGAACCCTACGAAACCTTGAAGATTGGGTTGTACCGCGAGCGCGACGATTTGGCCGCCGCCTGCGATCGGCGCGTGCTGACGATGATGGACAAGGGCTGGCTTGACGAGGTGCGCGCCCTGCGCGAGCGCGGCTACGGCCCGCAACTGCCCAGCCAGATGGCCATCGGCTACAAGGAACTCCATCAGTTTCTCGACCGGCAATTCCCGCTGAGCGAAGCGGTGCGACGGGTGCAAGCGTCCACGCGCAAATTCGCCAAACGCCAGCGCACCTGGTTCGGCGCGGACAAGGAAATTTTATGGCACGCCGCCGTCGCATCCGGGGAGCAAATCCTGGAGCGAGCGGCCCGCTTTTTAACAATATGATTGCCCCGCTCGGTTGCGGTTGGTATAAAGAGAACGTTATTCATCGATGACCGTCAGCTTTATAATGTGGAGGATCGTTTTACATGGCGACTTTCAATCGAGATAAATTCCGCGTCAAACCCATTTCGCTGCGCTGGCGTTGCAAACCGACCTGCTTCGGCTTCAAGACGACGAAAAATGCTATTCCGCTTGATGGCGTACTGGGACAGTCGCGTGCGGTCAAGGCGATTGAAGTCGGTCTGAACATCGATTCTCCGGGCTACAATATTTATGTGGCCGGTTTGTCGGGCACGGGCAAGATGACCACAATCAAGGCGTTGCTGGGCAAGCTGGAAAAGGCCAGCGAACCGCCGAGCGATATCATTTATGTCAATAATTTTGCCGACCGCCAGAAGCCGCGCTGCATCAAGCTGCCGGCCGGCAAGGGCTCGATGCTCAAGAAAGACATGGAGGAGTTCGTCGAGTACCTGAAAAAGGTCATTCCGAATATCTTCGAAAATCAGGAGTACAAGGACCAGCGCGACGCGATCATCGAGAACTACCGCGAATTGCAGAAGGAGCATTTCCGGCAGCTCGAGAACACGATCAAGAACGAAAATTTCGCGATGGTCCAGGTGCAGATGGGCCCGTTCACGCGGCCGATGATCCTGCCGTTGATCGAAAGCCAGCCGGTGCAGTTCGAGCAGTTGGAAAGCCTGGCGGCCGACGGCAATTTTCCGCCCGAGAAGCTATCACAGCTCAAGGAGCAGCACGCGGTGTTGCGCAACGGGCTGGAAACCACGATGAAGAAAGTGCGGCAGATCGAAAAGGAGATGAAAGAGGCGCTCAACAAACTCGAGCACGACTACGGCATTCAGATCATCGCCGATCTGCTGACCGACATTCGCGAAAAGTACAAGTCCAAGGAGGTCAACTCCTATCTCGACGAAGTGCTCGACGCAGTGCTCGGCGATATGTCGCGCTTCAAGGAGAAGGACGATCAGCCGCAGGCCGCGCCGATGATGATGATGGAAATGCCGACCAAGGACGAATTCACCGACTTCATGGTGAACGTCGCGGTGGACAATTCCAAAACGAAGAAGCGGCCGGTGGTGATCGAAAACACGCCGTCGTACAAAAACCTGTTCGGCTTCATCGAAAAAACGATCGCCAAGAACGGCAGTTGGGCGACCGACTTCACCAAGATCCACGCGGGCAGCATTCTGCAGGCCGACGGCGGCATTCTGGTGATCAACCTGCTGGATGCGATTTCCGAATCCGGCGTGTGGAAGAACCTCAAGCGCATGCTTAAAACGCGGCAACTCGAAATCGAAGGGTGGGACGCGTTCTACTGGATGATGATCTCCAGCATCAAACCCGAACCGGCGCCGGTGAACGTGAAGATCGTCGCCATCGGCGAGGACTGGCTGTTTCACTACCTGCACTACTACGACGAGGACTTCAAGAAGATCTTCAAGATCAAAGCCGACTTCGATTACGAGATGAAGAAGGACGAGGAGATGATCGTCCGCTACGCGTCGTTCCTGCACAAGATCGTCACCGACGAAAAACTGCTGCACCTGACCAACAAGGGCGTGTCGGCGCTGGTCGAGGAAGGCGTGCGCATGACCGGCAAGCAGAAGAAGCTGTCCACGCGGTTCTCGATTCTGGCCGACATCGTGCGCGAGGCCAACTATTGGGCGGAAAAGGACAAGAAAAAACTGATCGACGAAAAGCACATCTGCCAGGCGCTGCAATCGCGGCGCGAGCGGCTGTCGCTGTACGAAGACAAGCTGCAGGAGATGATCGAGGAAGGCAAATTGCTGATCACCTCCAGCGGCGGCACGACGGGACAGGTCAACGGCCTGGCCGTGTATTCGATCGGCGAGTACGCCTTCGGCAAGCCCTCGCGCATCACCGCCGAGGTCAGCTTGGGGCAGGGCAACATCGTGAACATCGAACGCGAGAGCAAGCTCAGCGGCAAGATTCACGACAAGGGGATGCTGATTTTGTCAGGTTATCTTCGCGGTAAATATTCGCAGAATAAGCCAGATCGGAAGAGCGTCGTGTAGGGAAAGAGTGTAGATCTCGGTGGT
>CALBTQ010000148.1 GCA_937967875.1 uncultured Pseudomonadota bacterium | reverse complement strand
TGTGGACGAGCACGGCGACGCTCGCGCCGATCCGCATCGTGCCGCTCGACGACGTCAACGACGACGGCGTGCCCGACCTGGCCGCGGTGGGTCTGCTGGATGATGATGTGTTCGTCATCGACGGCGCCGACGGCACGAATATCTGGGTGCGACGCGGCCCGGCGAGCGATTCGATCTGGGCGGTCGATCGGCTGGAAGACATCAACGACGACGGTGTGAATGACGTAATTGCCGGCTCGTTCGATTCATGGGTGATCGCGTTTGACGGCAAAACGGGCGATGCGATCTGGAGTTACGACACCGGCGAGGCGAAGGTGATGACCGTTCGCGGCGTGCCCGATGTCACCGGCGACGGTCTGCCCGATGTCGTAGCCGGCACGCAATGCCTGAGCACGACGACTCCCGGTTCCGGCACGGTCTTCCTGCTCAATGGAGATCCCGACGCAATCTAAACAAGCTTGTTGCGAGAAAACAAAAAGGGCGGCGGATGATTCCGTCGCCCTTTTTATTAGCAAGGAAAATACTAAAAACCATTGCTTGCGAAACGGTATTTATCCTTCGTTCGCAAAAACAAGGCGGTCAGCGCGCCGGTCGGGCAGTTGTTGAAGCAACCGCAACAACCTTCGCACGCGGCGGCGAATTGCGGATAGGGATTGAGCGTGATCGAGCCGAGCGGGCACACCTCGGCGCATTTGCCGCATTGCCGGCACAGGTTGGTGTCCACGCGCTTGGGGCCCATCGCCCAGGACATCATTCGCGGCGGGACGAGTTGGGACAGCGTGTTCGACAAACTGGGTGTGTTCTTGTTTGGCGGCACGCGGTGAGATTCGTCCGCTGCGTGCATGGCGATCTTCCGCCCGAATTGCACGGCTGCGGCCAGGTCGTTCGCGTTGGGACGTCCCAGGAATTTTTTGTCGACGCCCAACAGCCGCAGGTGCGGATAGGAATGCTCGGCGACGAACGCGCGACCGCCCACAAAGCGTCCGTCGCGCGCCGTCACTAGGCCGGCGAAGTAATTGAGTGCATCGCTGGCGAACACGCCGTAGGTGATCAGCGTGAAAAACGGGCGCGACGATAGCGCCGGCAAGCGGCGGCAGAATTGTTCGACATGAAAGGGCGGCTTCCACTGAAAGGCCGGAGCGGCGAAGCCCAACAGGTCGGCCGGCGGCAACGCGGCAGGATCGACCCGGTCGAAGCGCGCCAACTCCACCGCGTATCCGCTTTGCGTCAATCCCTCAGCCGTCGCCTTGGCGTAGGCCAGGGTGTTCCCCGTCGAGGAATGATAAAGAACCAATGCTTTTTTCATCGAATTAGCCTCAGCAGCCACATCCGTCATCGTTGTCATTATCGTCGTCATCATCTATGGCGTCGTCGTCGGTTGTGTCATCGTCCGTGGCGTCGTCGTCGAGCGTATCGTCGTCATCGTCGTCGTCAGGCGTGGCGTCGTCATCGTCATCATCATCGTCGTCATCGATCGGATCGTCGACGAAACGCAACGGCGTGTGCGGGTCGCCGAAGAGCGTTATTTCGTAAAACACGTAGCGCATCATGTTTTCGTAGCTGAGCATGCCGATGCAATCCTCGCGCGAATCGTCGTTGGCCCAGCCGATGTTGGCGATGTTTTCGCTGAAAATCGCGTCGGCGAACTCCCAGTCGTACACGTTGCTCGGGCCGTCCACCCGGCCTTGCAGGTAGAAGCCGAAGCGCGTGTTGGCGATATAGGCGAAGGCGAAATTCGGTGTTTTGAACGTAAAGAATTCGACGATGCTGTCGATGCCCATCGGGATGTCATAGCCCATGCGCCCGTCGAAGCTGCCCGCGTAGCAGCCCTGGGTGTAGCCGATAAACAGCGTCGTGTTGGTCGCCCGGCTGACCATCGGCGGCATGAAGAACATGTCCATATACAGGTCGGCGTGGCCCATGTGGTTGAGCCACTGGTGCTCGTTCGAGTTGATCGC
>CALBTQ010000147.1 GCA_937967875.1 uncultured Pseudomonadota bacterium | reverse complement strand
GGCGACCACCGAGATCTACCCTCTTTCCCTACACGACGCTCTTCCGATCTTCTTCTGCGAATCGCCCAGGCGCACCGGCGCTTCCCGGCCGTCGATCCAGGCGACCGGACGATACCCCGCATCCAGCACCCCGCCCATGATCGACGCGAACCCGGAATCATCGTAGGCGTGTTGAAACTGTGCGAAGAAAATTTCCACCGTGCAGGACGGCGTCGCCCCCGCCAGCAGCTTGGCGGCGATAAGGGACGACAATCCGGGGATCACGCCCGCGGCGGTCGCCAGCAACAATCCCTTGTTTCGTGCGGCGGAGTCGATTTCCTTGAGCCGGCGGTAATGCACCTGCTCGTTGGCGCAATCCAGATACGATGAGCCGCAGTCGATGACCGTCCGGGCGATTTTCGCTCCATGCACCGCATAGGGACCGACCGCGTTGATCGTCAGCCCCGCCCCGGCGCAAGCCTTGCTCAGCGCCTCACGATCGGATGCGTCGAGGATCAGCAATTCAACCCGGCTTCCCGCCTCGCCGACGAGCGCCTGCAATTTCTCGCGCCGGCGACCGGCAACGATAACGTTCAAATCGGTCTTTCGCAGCAGACCGTCGAAAATCGTCCGGCCCGCCAGACCATACGCGCCCAAAATCAAGACAGTGTTCGCTCTGGACATAACCATATCCTCGTCGTTCGTGCCCCTGACCGACGAAGTGTAGAACGACTCGCCGGGGTTGGGAAGCCGCGTTGAAATAACGGGGGCGAGCTTTAAAGAAAGGTTTTTTCAGCTTAAGACCTCGCTGCCCATCCTTATTGCCATAGCGATGTCCGCCCCGCTCGACGCGACCTCGCAGATCATCCTCGCCGTGCCGCTGATCCTGCTGTATCTGCTAAAAAATCGAAAAAATAGGTGACTGTCCCTATTTACCGTGCCGCTGATCCTGCTGTATCTGCTAAAAAATCGAAAAAATAGGTGACTGTCCCTATTTACCCACTCCCTCAGGAGTAGCACTTATATAATTTTCATTTTTTTTCGACTCCTCACACGAACGCTTGTTCTATTGGCGTGGGACACTTTTCCGCATGTGTCCCACCCTTCATTTTTACAACATGTTGATATCGTTGGCAATAAGCGAATATTCCGTGGGACAAAAATGTCCCGAAGTGTCCCGTTTGTCCCATGGTGACACGTTGATTAATGTCAGGAAAGAGATCTCCAATCCTGGATGCCCGCCTGCGCGGGCATGACAATCCTTTCCGTCATCCTCGGGCTTGACCCGGGGATCCAGGATTCCTTTAACGCCGTGAGAATCGCGGCCTACCTTTTCAAATGGTCAGAAAGGGTATTCACTGGTCCTGGATGCCCGCCTGCGCGGGCATGACAAAGAAAGTCTTTCCCCATCTGGCCCTACCGGATAAACCCAGACGCATCGCACCGGCCAAGTTCCCCCTCGCCGAATAACCCGCAACCCTTCCCCGGCTCCGGGACGGCGATTTCCTTCTTTCCCTCCCTTGCACCGTGTGGAGCTTCCCGTTACATTGAGGGCGCGTTCAAGGCGCCGCGGGGCGTCCGTTTTTGTCTGCCCGGGCGATCGATGGAGGTGGAATGCGGCATCAAGTGGCGATCGCGTTGTTGTTGATTGTGCTGGCGGCGGCGGGCTGGACGGCCTGCGAGAAGTTCGACGATCTGCGCTTCAACATTTCCAGCGCGGCCGATTTCAAGATCCTGTTCGTCGGCGACACCAGCTTCGGCGAAAGCTACGACGGCACGCCCCAACTGCTCAAGCGGCGCGGCTATGATTATCCGCTGGAAAAGCTGGCCCCGGTGCTCCAGGATTCGGACTACGTGCTGGCCAACCTGGAAACGCCGATCACCGACATCGCCGAAACGCCCTTCAAGGACACCAAGCCCTACAACCACTGGACGCACGTGCTCCACGCGCCCGCGACGCTGGCCAAGTACAACATCCGCGCCTTCGGCCTGGCCAACAACCACACGCTGGATTACGGCGTGCCGGGCCTGCAGCAAACGCTGGACATCTTCCGCAAGAACGACTTCGAGTGGGTCGGCGCGGGGATGAACGAGGCCGAGGCGACCAAGCCGCTGGTGAAAACCTTCGACGTAAAGGGCCAACCGTTCAAGATGGCGGTGATCGCGCCCTTCGAATACAGCGTGCAATACGACAAGCAGTACGACTTCTACGCCGCGGGCGACAAACCCGGGGCGATGCGCCTGTCGCGCAAGAAGATCATGGAGCAGATCAAGCAGATCAAAGCGCAGGACCCGAACACCTTCGTGGTCGTCTTCCCGCATTGGGGCGCCAACTACGCCTGGAAAAACCAGCGGCAAACCAAGGCCGGGCGCAGCTTCATCAAGGCCGGCGCGGACCTGGTCGTCGGTCACGGCGGGCACATGATGCAGGAAGTGGAGCTGTACGAGAACAAGTGGATCGTCTACGGCCTGGGCAACTTCATGTTCCTGTCGCCGGGACGCTACAAAAAGAGCAAAAAGTCGGTGCCCTTCAGCTATTCGGCGCAGTTGATTCTGGTCAAGAAAGGCAAAGGCCTCGAAAAGCGGATCCGGCTGTACCCGCACGTGTGCAACAACCGCCTGACGCGCTTCCAGCCGCGGCTGCTCAACGAGAAGGAATTCGCCGCCTTTCACGAGAAGCTGCTGGACAAGAGCCCGCTGTCGCAAAAGGAGCAAAAGCTCATCCGCCGCGGCCAGAACGACATCGGTTACTTCGTGGAGTTCGGGCTGTAAGGACTCATTAAAAATGAGTCGGTTATCATCGTCCAACAAGCGAAGAAACTATCATTTTCCCCCATCATCTGGTGGTGAAATTGCGGCGAATCACCACATATTGCCTTGACATCATGACGGCGTCGGTTACTCTGGCGTATGTTACGGAAAGTGTATGAAACGGCTTTATTTCATCTAGCCGTTTGTTGGAGGACTGTGGTGAAACGCCATCGGCTGTTGCTGTTTGCGCTTGTTTTGGTGCTGGCGCCCGCGCTGGTCCGGGCCGCCGAGGGATTTAATGCGCACCTGTTTTCGCCGTCGCATTTTCAGGGGCGCTACCTGACCTTCGAGGATGCGCAGACGATGCCGCAATACAATTGGGCGCTGGGCGTGTATCTCGATTATGCGAACGCGCCGGTCGAGGTGCGCACGGACAACGAGCGCAGCACGGGCATCCTCGACAGCCTGCTGACCGCCGATCTGACCGGCGGATTTTCGTTCCACGAGACGGTCAACATCGGCCTGCACGCGCCGCTGCACCTGTACAACCGCGGACGGTCGTTCGACGACCTGGGCGACGCGACCGGGGCGACCTCGCGCCAGAACCGCACCTCGCTGGGCGACATGCGCGTGACCGGCAAGGTGCGCATTTTAGAGGAAGGCGTCTGGCCGATGGGCGTGGCGGTGATGCCGTTTTTGACCTTCCCCACCGGCGACGAAACGCGGCTGCTCGGCGAGGGCCGTGTGACCGCCGGCGTCACCGCGACCTACGAAATCGACCTGGCCTGGGTGCGCATGGCGCTCAACGGCGGGTGGCACTATCGCGGCGGGGCGCGCACGCTGCAGACGACGGTACGCAACGGCTTCCCCTTCGGCGTGGGCCTGGGGCGCGACGTGACCGACCGCCTCAATCTCACCCTGGAGGCGCACGGCGAGGCCTATGAATCCGACAGCAACGACCGTTTCGCGGGCAACCCGGTCGAGCTGGATCTAATCGGCCGCTACGACCTGGGCGACGGCATGCGGATCGTCGCCGGCGGCGGGCCCGGCTTGACCAGCGGCGTGGGCAGTCCGGATTTCCGCATTCTGGTCGGATTGGATTTCCGGCCGGTCGAGCATGCGCTGCCGCCGCCGAGCACGGGCGACCTGCGGGTGATCGTCCAGGATACCGGCGGCCACAAGCTCGAGGCCGAGGTCGCGCTGGAGGGTCCGGAGCTGCGCGTGGGCACGACGTCCGACGGTCTGTTCGCGTTGACCGATCTGTCGCCGGGCAGCTACGCGGTCCGCGTGAGCCGGCCCGATTATCAAACCGCGACCGCGACCGTGCACGTGACCGCCGGTCAGGTGGCGACGGTGACCATCACGCTGGAAAAACCGGAAACGCGCCTGACGGTGATCGTGGTCGATCACGACAGCGAAACGCGGCTGGCCGGCACGCTGATCTTCCATCCGGGCGCCGACGACGAGACGACCGCGCTGAGCCCGGGCGGTGAGATTTCGATTCCGGCGCTGCCGGGGCCGCTGACCTTCACCGCCGTGGCCGAGGGGCACGAGGCGGTGATGACCACCGTCGACGTGGTCGAGGGCAAGGTGAACACGACCACGGTGCGCCTGCGCCGGATCCTGGCAAAAAAGGGCCGCATCTACTTCGACCTGGACAGCGCCAAGCTGCGGCCGGAGAGCTTCGACACGCTCGACGACATCGCCGCGCAGATCAAGAAACTCAAGCCCAAGAAGCTGGTCGTCGAGGGTCACTGCAGCGACGAGGGGACCGACGAATACAACCTCAAGCTGTCGCAAGCGCGGGCCGAGTCGGTGCGCGACTACCTGGTCAAGCGCGGCGTGAGCAAGGCGACGATCGAGATCATGGCCTTCGGCGAAAGCCGGCCGATCGCGACCAACGAAACCGAGGAAGGGCGCGAGCGCAACCGCCGCGTCGAATTCATTATCGTGGAGGAGTGAAATGCGCACCGCCTGGGCCGCCGTGCTGCTGATCTTGTTGCTGGCCGCGCCGGTCGCGGCCGACGTGCTTGACCTGAGCGTCGATTTCGACGCGCGCCTGCTGGGACCGGAAGAGGCGGCGAACCTCGGCTACAGCCTCGCCGCGGGCGATATCGACGGCGACGGCGCAGCCGATCTGATCGTCGGCGCGCCCGGCCTGGGCAACCTGGTGGGCACCTACCGGCGCGGCGGCGTGTACGCGCTGCTGTCGCGCTCGGGCGTGGTCGGCGAGGACATCGACCTCGACTCCGAGCTGGCCGACGTGCGCGTGCTGGGCACCATCGGGCAGTTCGCCGGGACGGCCGTGGCCGCGGGCGACGTGAACGGCGACGGCACGGACGACATGATCGTCGGCGCGGCCCGCGCGACCGGTCCGAACGGTGAAGCGGTTTTGGGCGCGGTGTACGTGTTTTACGGACGCGAAACGTGGAGCTCGTCGCTGACGGTCGCCGACGCGGACGTGACGATCTGGGGCGAAAAGGCCGACGGACAATTCGGCGCGCAACTGGCGCTGGGCGACTTCGACGGCGACGGCACGAGCGATCTGTTCGTCGCCGCGCCGGGCTACGAGGACGTCGGATTGTCGGCGGCGGGCAAGGTCTACGGCTTTTTGGGCGGCACGTGGCCCGCGTCGATCGACCTGCGACCGGCGACCACCGAAGCCGACGTGGAAATCGCCGGCGGCGTGGACAACGGCCGGCTGGGCCTGGGCCTGGCCCTGGGCGATCTGAACGACGACGGCTACGCCGATCTGGCCCTGGGCGCGCCGGGGCTGGCCAAGCCGCTGCCGGGCGCGAAGGAAACTGCCGACGGCGTCGCCTACATCGTCACCGGGCGCGAACTGAGCGGCACGCTCAACGTCAACCTGGCGATCGACACGCCCGACGTGCGCCTGACCTGGGCCGATCAGTTGAGCAACCTGGGCTTCGCGCTGACCTGCGGCGACTTCGACGGCAACGGGGTGACCGACCTGGCGCTGGCGGCCGCGAACATGCCGAGCAAATCGGCGGCGGGCGACGTGTTCGTCGTTTACGGCCGCTACGACTGGCCGGGCACGGTCGACCTGTCCACCGCCGACATCACCGTCCACGGGGCGGCGATCGGCGACCGCTTCGGTTACGCGCTGGCGGCCGGCGACATGACCGGCGATTGCGTCGACGACCTGCTGATCGGCGCGCCGCGCTACTTCGCGGCCGGCGCCGGGCACGTGTACGTCATCGCCGGGCGGCACGATTTCCCGCAACAGTACGTGATCGACCTGGGCAGCGACGATCCGCTGCACATCATCGACGCGGCGCAAACCGGCGACGAAACCGGCGTGGCGCTGGCGACGGCCGACTTCGACGGCAGCGGCGTGCAGGACGTGGCCATCGGCGCGCGCGCGGCCGACCTGACCGCCCCGGTGCGCAACGGCGGCGGTGCGGCTTACCTGGTGCTCTCCAACGCGCTCAACGTCGCCCCGGTGGCCAACGCCGGACCCGACCGCCTGACGCCGGTGGGCTTGCTGGTCGCGCTGGACGGCCGCGAAAGCTACGACCCCGAGGGTGCGCTGTTGACCTACGAATGGACCTACGTCGAAGGCCCGGCCGAACCGACGATCCACGCGGCCGATTCGGCGACGCCGCTGGTCATTCCCATCGAGCCGGGCACGTATACCTTCCGGCTGATCGTCTACGATTGCGCCTTCGCCTCGCCGCCGGACACGGTGATCGTCGAGGCCGTGCCCATCGACGGCGACGACGATGACGACGACGACGATGACGACAGCGGCGACGACGACGCGGACGACGACGGTGACGACGACGGTGACGACGACGATGACGGCGCCGGCGACGATGACGACGACGGCCTGATCAGCGAGAAGGACGACGAAACCGGCGTCTACGGCGGCGGCGGGTGCTCCGGGTAAAGTTATAAATTAAAAGTAATCGCCATACCGATTCCCTTTCGCCGCCGAATGTGGTTATGATCCGGTGTTCACGAGAGGGAGGTCATCCGCCGATGTCAGACCGGTTGCTGTTGGCGCTCGACAGCGGCTCGCAAAGTTCGCGGGCGCTGCTGTTCGACGCCGCCGGAAATATCCTAGCGAGCAGTCAACACCAACACGCGCCGATGAAGTACCCGATGCCCGGCGCGGTCGAGCAGGACCCGCTGGACATTCGCGAGGCGCTGTTTGCGTCGGTGCGCGAATGCCTGAATCGTTGGGGCGGCGACGTGGGCCGCATCGCCGGGGCGGCGCTGACCACGCAACGCAACACCATGCTGCCGGTGGCCGCCGACGGCGCGCCGCTGGCCGACGCGGTGTCGTGGCTCGACCGGCGCACGGCGAGCGTGGACAGCGAACCGACGGCCTGGCTGCGCTGGCTGCTCAAGCTCATGGGCGAAAAGGCGCTGATTCCGCGGCTGGTCGCCAAGTCGGTGCCGCGCCAATGGCGCGAACGCTGCCCGGACGTGCTGGCGTCAACCTGGAAAATCTCTTCGATCGAAGGGTGGCTCAACCACCAACTCACCGGGCGCGTCGCGGTCGGTCCCGGCGGCGTGGTCGGCACCTGGCCCCTGGCGGTGAAGCACCTGGCCTGGAGCGACTCGAATCTGCTTTACACGCTGCTGGGTTTTCGCCGCGAGTGGCTACCCGACATCGTGCCCTCGGCGCAGAAGATCGGCGAGATCACCGCGACGGCGGCGGCGCAAACCGGCCTGCCGCAAGGGTTGCCGCTGTTCGCCTGCGGCGGCGACAAACAGGCCGAGGCGCTGGGCGGCGGCTTGCTGTCGAGCCGGCGGGGCGAAGCGGCGGTCAGCCTGGGCACCGGCTCGTCGATCTGCGTACCCTGGCCCCGGGCGCTGCAAAGTCGCAATTATCAGTGGATCGCCATGGGCGCGGCCGAACCGAACGCGTTTTGTTTGGAGTACCTGCTGTTTCGCGGCATGTGGACGGCCCGCTGGTTCGCCAATGAGCTGGCGCGCGACCTGGTGCAGTCCGCCGCGCAAACCGGCAAACCGGCTGAAGCGCTGCTGTGCGAGGAAGCGGCGCACGTGCCGGCCGGCTGCGACGGCTTGATGGTCTGGCCGCGCTGGTCGCCGACGCTGCAACAACCGCGAGAAACCGGCGCCGCGATCGGCCTACGTGAAACGCACACGCGCGCGCACTTCTTCCGCGCTCTGCTCGAAGGCATCGCCTTCGATTTACGGCGCGGGCGGCACATTCTAGAGCGCGCAACGAAGATGAAGATCGAACGTTTGATGGTCGCCGGCGGCGGTGCGCGTTCGCGAACGATCGTCCAGATTCTCTGCGACGTGCTGGGCCTGCCCGTCGTGCGGCCGGAAAGCGAAGAGTTGTCGGCGCGGGGCGCGGCGATGGTCGCGGCAATCGGTTGCGGCGTGTACGCCGACGCGCCCGAGGCGGTGCGCGCGATGGCCTCGCCGGCCGAGACGTTCACTCCACAGGCGGACAACGCCGCGCGCTACGAGAACATTTATCGGAAGGTCTATCTGCCGGGGCTCAAAACCTGCCACCGGGTTTCCTCGACGTTGCCCCGGTGACCAAGGGCCTGTTCAGCCCGACAGGCCGTATTCGGCACGCTTGATCAACTCCCACTGCATGTCGCGATTGAGCGTCGTGTAATAGGCGTTGTAACCGGAGATGCGCACCAGCAGGTGCGGGTATTTTTCCGGGTGCGCCATCGCGTCGCGCAGCGTATCGGACGTGACGATGTTCATCTGCATCTGCATCCCGCCGGTTTGGAAATAGGCTTTGACGACGGCGGTCATGCGCTCGACGAAGCGCTCGGGCGTGTCGTTGACACCCGGCGCGACCTTCACGTTGAAGGCCATGTTGTTGTTCATGTTTAGCGGATCGAGCCCGGCCACGTCACGCAGGTTGTCAAGCAGGTTGTTGGAGGCGTTGGGCTGCGGGGTGAGCCCGGGCGTGAAGGCTTCGCCGGCTAGACGGCCCGAGGGCAGCGCGCCGGCCAGCGTGCCGAAGGCGACGTGATTGGACATCGACCAGAAGCCGGCGGCGTAGGGACCGTTGCGGAAGTTGCGCAGTTTGCCCAGCCGCTCGCGCGCGAAACCGGTGATGCCGTTGGCGACCGCCAGCGCTTCCGGACTGCCCGAGCCGAACAAGGGCACGCGCCGCCGCACGCGCGCATGCAGTTGCGGATCGGAGGCGAAATTGTCGACCACCGCCCGGCGCAGTTGGGCGAAGTTCACGCGCCGTTCGTCGAAGACCAGCGTCTTGACGGCCATCAACGAATCGGTGACGTCGGCCAGGCCGATCAGCGCGGTGCCGGTGGAGTTGTAGCGCGCGCCGCCGTTGACGACATCCTGCCCCTTTTCCGCCGGACCTTGCAGCAACGAGGACAGCAACGGCGTGGGACGAATCGCCGCGTGCGCCTCGCCGAGCATGTTGTTGTAGCGCACCGCCTCGTCGATCAGAAAACCGAACTGCCGGTAGAACGCATCGCGGAAATCCTCGAACGACGCGAAGTCCTCGCCCGTTTCCGGACCGACCTTCCAGTTCATCAGCGGGTGGCGGCCGTTGAACAGAGCCATTTCCAGCGCGGCGACCATGTTGATCATCACGCAGCCGGTGTGTCCCATGTGCCGGCCGGAAATCGTCGGTTCGACGCAGCCGGTGGCCGACCAGTCGCGCAGCGCCTCATCCGGATAGCCCATCGCTTTGAGCGGTTGGAAGATCGCCGCGTCGTTGTGCAGCGACGGCGTGGCGCGGGTGATCAGGTTGACCTCGCACAACCGACGCAGGTAGGCGTCGCTGTTGACGTCCGGATGAAAACGCGCGTTCACGTTCGGATCGCGGATGGCCAGAATTTCGGTGGCCTTGAGAAAGACGTAGGTCATGTCGCACACGGCGTCGCGACCGTCTTTGGTCACGCCGCCCAACGTGATCGCCTGGTCGGACGAACTGCCGCCGAACAGGTAATTGCCGATGTCCGGAATCAGCGGCAGATGATCGGTGCAGCGCATATACAAACAGCCGATGAGCTCGACGGCGCGCTTGATGTACGCGGCGCGCTCAGCCGGCGTATGCAAGGCGGCCATGTCGCGGGCGAAGTACGGTTGCAGCCACACGTCGAGCCGACCCAACGACAAGCCGGTGTTCGTGTTTTCCAGATGCAAGGCCACCCAGGTCGTCCAGACCGCCTGCACCGCTTCGGCCAGCGTGCGCGCCGGACGTTCGGGCACGCGCCGACAATTTTCCGCGATCGTCCGCAACTCGTTGCGCCGCACGGGATCGACCTGCACCTCGGCCAGCCGGTCCGCCTCCTCGGCGAGACGGTGCGCGTAGGCGATCAATCCTTCGAGACTGACGATCATCGCCTCGCGCGCGTTGCGTTGCTCGCCGGTCACGCCGGGCGCCCCGTTGCGCTCACGCAAATCGGCGATGACGCCCCACGCGCCTTTGGCCAGCAGCGTCGGGTAATCGGGAATCGTGTGCGAGATGCCCACCGTTTTCCAGATGAAGTAGACGGCGAAGCGCTCGTCCATCTGCTGGCACAGCGGATTGCCGTACTTGTCGCGCACCCATTCGCGGAAGTTGCGTTTGGCCCAATAGGGAAACACCGTGTGGTGCAGGATGTCCGCCGTTTCGCGCGAAATGGCGTAGGGATTGAGTTCGCGCTCGCCGGCCGAATGCAGCTCGCCCCAGATCAGCGAGCCGTGCGCGTCCGGGTAGAGCACGACGCCGATTTCGCGGTCGGTGGTCGTGCCGGCGAGCAGATCGTCCGTGCGCACGATCGGCCGGCGGTTGGTCATCAGATGTTTGAAGGCGTGCGCCTGGCGCAATTCCGGCGCCCAGGGATTGCCGTCGCGGTCGGTTTCGAAACCGTTTTCGCGATGCCATTGGGTGAGCAGCAACGGGCGTTCGTGGCTGACTTCCGGTTTTTGCTGAAAATGAATGTGCAGGAATTTTTGCAGTCGCGGAAAATCGTCGAGGCTCAAATTCGATAGATATTGGTCGTCAAGATACTTTACACCCGGATCGCGCTCGGTCGCCGGCAGACGCTCGATCGAGCGGCCGCGGCCGTTGCCGCCGGTCGTTTTTCCGTCGGCTTCGGCCAGCGTGCGGCGCAGCGATTTTTCCCGCGCCTGTCGGCGCTTTTCCATCACTCGGTGGACCGAACCGGTCATCAGCGACAGGTAGAAATTGAACAGGCCCAAATAGGAGAAGTTCCCCTGGGTGCGGATTTTATTATGCATCAGCAGCACGAGCACTTCGTTGGGCGTGGCGCGCAGCATCTCGATCATCACGCCCGCGTGGGCGAAGATCATCATCGTGTCGATCGGCTCGGGCAGCGTCGCAAGCGCGGTGACGCGGCCGTCATGAAAGCGGATGCCCGCCCGCACGGAGTCATCCTCGGTGCGCAGGCCGATCGAGAAGTTCAGCCAACCGTCATCTCCGGCGAGGTAGCGGTTCAGCTTACGGCGGTTGTTGAATTGAAAGGCCATGACCTTCAACAAACCGTTGATCAACAGTTGGGTGGCAGTCGCATTCATGATTTATCCCGCACAGGTTGCTGCCGGGCATTGTAGCGCGAATGCGGCACGAGGGAAAACGGCGGCCGGTCGCCGATGAAATTCTCACCGGCCGGATGATTTTATCCCGACGATAGCGTAGGATTTCCGGAAACGTTACGCCGGCCGGGTGGCGGCGCAACTATCGCAGGGAGGCATAATGTGCGGGATAGCGTGCATTCTTGAGATTCGCGGCGATGCCGCCGAACTGCGTCAACGCGCGTTGATAATGGCTCGCCGGTTGCGGCATCGCGGGCCGGATTGGAGCGGTGTGTATGCCGACGAGCGCGCGGCGCTGGCGCACGAGCGGTTGTCGATCGTGGACATCGAACACGGGGCGCAGCCGCTGCTCAACGCGGCGGGCGATCACGTTCTGGCGGTCAACGGCGAAATCTACAATCATCGCCAGTTGCGCGCCGAACTGAACCATTACCCTTACAAAACGGCCTCGGACTGCGAAGTGATTCTGCCGCTGTACGATCAGTACGGCGTGGATTTTCTCAACCGACTCAACGGCATCTTCGCCTTCGTGCTGTACGACAAACGCACCGACAATTATCTGATCGCACGCGATCCGATCGGCGTGAACCCGTTGTACATGGGCCGCGACAACCGCGGGAATCTTTACGTCGCCTCAGAGATGAAGGCGCTGGTCGACTTCTGCCGGGTGATCGTCGATTTTCCGCCGGGACATTACCTGACCCGCGACACCAAAGAGCCGGTCGCTTATTACCGGCCGTCATGGCGTTCCTTCGACGAAGTGGCCGAAGCGCCGTTGGACATCGCCCAGTTACGCACAAGCCTGGAGGACGCGGTGCGGCGGCAGATGATGAGCGACGTGCCCTACGGCGTGCTCATTTCGGGCGGACTGGATTCGTCGATCATTGCGGCGATCGCGCAAAAATACGCCCCCAAACGCATCGAGGACGACGGCAAATCGACGGCGTGGTGGCCGCGCCTGCATTCGTTCGCCATCGGCCTGGCCGATTCGCCCGACCTGATCGCCGCCCGGCGCGTAGCGCAGGCGATCGGGACGGTGCATCACGAGCTGGTCTACACCGTGCAGGAGGGCCTGGACGCGCTGCACGACGTCATCGCGCATATTGAAACCTATGACGTGACCTCCATTCGCGCCTCGACGCCGATGTTCCTGATGGCGCGGAAGATCAAATCGATGGGCATCAAGATGGTGCTGTCCGGCGAAGGGGCCGACGAGGTGTTCGGCGGCTACCTGTATTTCCACAAGGCGCCCGACGCCCGCGCGCTGCACGAGGAAACCGTTTTAAAACTCGAATTGCTGCACAAGTACGACTGCCTGCGCGCCAACAAATCGATGGCCGCCTGGGGCATCGAGACGCGCGTGCCCTATCTGGACCGCGAGTTTCTGGATATCGCCATGGCCTTCGCGCCGCGCGAAAAGATGGTCGGTGCGGGCAAAATGGAAAAACATCCGTTGCGGCAAGCCTTCGAAGATTACCTGCCCCCGGAGATCGTCTGGCGGCAGAAGGAGCAGTTTTCCGACGGCGTCGGCTATCGTTGGATCGATTCGCTCAAGGCGGCGGCGCAAGAGCGCGTGACCGATTCGCAAATGGAAAACGCGCACTATCGCTTCGTGCACAACACGCCGACGACCAAGGAAGCCTACATGTACCGGGAGATTTTCGATTCGCTCTTTCCCGGCGATGCGGCGGCGACCTGCGTGCCCGGCGGACCCTCGATCGCCTGCAGCACGCCCGCGGCGATCGCCTGGGACGAAGCCTTCGCCCGCCACGCCGACCCCTCCGGCCGGGCGGTGATCGGCGTCCATCGCGAAGCGAAATAGGCGGCGGTCAGGGCTTGCCGGGCACCTTGTGGTGCCACAGGCAGCGCACCTCGTAGGTTTCATTGGCCTGCGCACCTTCGACCGAAACGATCGGCTCGTCATAAGGGGCCGGCTCGCCGTCGATCAGCCGCTGGGTGTAAAAGGCAGCGTTGTTGCAGCCGGGATAATCGCAGATCGCATGCAGCGGATAGGCCATGTCGGCCTGGTTGATCAGCAACGGCATCTCGCCGAAGGGCTCGCCGCGAAAATCGAGGTTCAGGCCGGACACCAGCACGTTCATCCCCCGCATCTGACACTCCTGCACGACCTTGAGCAGGCCGCACCCGGCGGTGAAGAACTGCGCCTCGTCGACGGCCAGCACGCGGCTGTCGGTGACCAGGTCGAGGATGCGGCGCGGGTCGTCGGCCGGCACGGTTTCGCAAGGCAGGTGCACTTCGCCGAAGCGCGAGCGCACGTCGCGGTCGCGGCTGTCGGACTGCGGTTTGACGATCACCAGCGGGCAGTTGCTCAGGTACGACAGCGAGTCGAGCCGGTTGAGCAGCGCGCGCGTCTTGCCGCTTTTCATCGGCCCGTAGTAGACCTCCAGGAATCCCGGATTGAACACGCGGTGGAAGATGTCGTTGATCACAACGTCGATCCTCGTGTGGGGGTTGGGGGAAGCATCATAATCGACGCGGGGGGACCGGGCAAGCGAAGGATTGCGCCGGGATACTCTTTGGATTTGAATAAGCATTGAAAAATCGAGGAGATAAAAGGATTATAAATATTCGAATAAATAGCGCATTTTAGGTTGAGATGATCGATTGTATCATGCAAAATAGGAGATGGATTTTTCGGTTGGCGCCATTTTCAAGCGGTGAACAAAAGAACGGGAGAAAAAGATGAAAATTCTAAACGCTTCTCTGCCCCTGTTTATATTCTTGGTTCTAGGCTTGGCGTTGTTCGTCGGGTCTTGCGATTGCGATGACGACGATGACGACGACAACGACGATAACGACTCCGGCGAGGAAATCCTCTCCGACGACGAAGAGCTTAAAAACGACGGCGTCGACGATCCGCCGCCGTTTTCGATCGACCCGGAACGTCCGGCGGCCGATTCTTCGGTGACGGTGACCGTCGACGTGCCCGGCGCTTCGCTGATCACCCTGACCGTTTCCGGTGCGGGCTGCGGCACGCTGTACGGAACCTCGGGCCCCTCGCCCTTGGTGGTGACCGGGGTGACGCCCGCCAGCGGCTATTGCTCGCTGAGCGCGGACGCCGACGGGGAAATCCTGCAGGGCTTTTTCGAGATACAGGCCAGCGACGCCGACCTGCCGCCGGTGAACGTGCCCGGCGCGTCGTAC
Source organism: uncultured Pseudomonadota bacterium (assembly GCA_937967875.1). Taxonomy (GTDB): domain Bacteria; phylum Lernaellota; class Lernaellaia; order Lernaellales; family Lernaellaceae; genus CALBTQ01. Next base: position 2,497 of record CALBTQ010000147.1, on the reverse strand, counting down.
AAGGCGGGCGCGCTGCCCACGCCGACGACCGACACGAGCAGCCCGGTCATCACCGGCGTCACCGGTCCGGAAACCTTCATCAACGGCGGCACGGCCGTTTACACGGTCGATTACAGCGGGGTGGACGTGACGCACGCGCTGATCGAGGTGGTCGGCTATCCGGGCTACTACGTGCTGCCGGTCGACGCGGCGGGCGGTCAGTTCGAATTTTCGCTCGCCTTCGACCTGGACATTTTCGACCAACTTACGACCAAGGCGAACACGGTGCAGTTCAACATGTCGCTGATCGACGTGCTCGGGCGCGTCGCCGACCTGCTGGCGCTCGCGCTGGACGGCGTCGAGGTGCAGTATGGCGACGTGAAGGTCAGCCTGAGTTGGGACACGATGACCGACGTGGATTTGCACGTGTACGAACCGTCCGGCGAGGAAATCTATTTCGGTCACAGCACATCGGCCACCGGCGGCCAGCTTGACCTGGATTCCAACGCCGGGTGCACGATCGACGGCATCAACAATGAAAACATCTTCTGGCCCGAAGGGCAGTCGCCCACCGGCGATTACACAGTGAAGGCTCACATGTGGAGCGATTGCGAGGTCGGCTACGCCTCGGGCACGGTAACCATGTCGTTCTGCGGCGAGCAATCGCCGTTGGTCGAGTATTTCTCGCTGGGCGCTACCGGCTCCTCGGAAAGCTGGACCTTCACCTCCGAGTGCGCCTATCGCGTTTCGGGAACAGTCAAGTACGAGGATTTCGCCATCACGCAAAGCGGGCTGTCCTCGACCGGCACGATGGTCCCGGTGCGCTTCGCCACGGTCGACGTGGTGCGCGAGGCCGACGACGAAGTGCTCGGCTCGTCGGTCACCGACGCGCGCGGCAAATACCAGATCGACTTCGCCAACGACGGAGATCCGGGCGTGTACGTGCGGGTGATCGCCTACCAGAACGACGCCATGCTGCGCCAGTCGGTGAGCGATCTGTCGGGCGCGGTCTACGCCTGGAAGGCCAAGGATTCCTACAACGAACAGGGCGCGCCGATCAAAACCGGCTACGACTTGGAGATCACCAAGGCCGAACGCGCCGGCGCGTTGAATATCTGGGAAGTCGGCGTCACCTGCGCCGAAACGGCCCGCACCTACGGCGGCAAGACGCCCTCGATGGTCAGTTTTCTGTGGGAACAGGGTGTGAAACCGTTGGGCAAAGCATCCTCTTTCGCCACCAGCGAAAGCAAGATCTACATTCTGGGCATGACCAGCGATCCGGACGAGTACGACGACATCATCATCGGTCACGAATACGGCCACGTGGTGCACCGGCAGTACGGCACCAACGACAGCCCGGGCGGCTCGCATTCCTCCAACAAACAAAGCGTGCCGACGTTGGCCTTCTCCGAGGGATGGGCGACCTACTTCGGCATCACCGCCAACAAGGTGACCTCGTACATGGACACGAACAAGGACGGCATGGGCGTGTTTTACAGCCTGGAAACGCTGCCGTCGTCCAAGCCGTTGGGCAATGAGGACGACAAGCTCGAAGGCAAGTTGAGCGAAGCCGTCGTCGCCGCCGTGCTGCTGGACCTGGACGATGCGACTAACGAAACCAAGGACACGATCTCGAGCAAAACCACGGCCATCTGGACAATCATGACCTCGTACCTGAAGGAAGGCTACGGCAAGTTCCATGATCGCGGCGTGGCCGGGCGCGACCTGGTCGATTTCCTCGACGGCTGGTTCTGCCTGGGCTTCGGCGACGAGGGCGATAACACCAAGGGCGTCAAAGGGAACGTCAAGGGACTGCACAAGCTCAGCTACGATTTCAAGAATCTCGATTCGTGCAAGTGAGGAAACAACGTGCGACGGATTCGTTTGCTGACCTTTTTGATCCTGGCGGCCGCTCTGGCAACGTTCTGCCGGAGCGGCCTGGCCAAGGAACTCAATCCGCTGCAAGGGGGTTTTGCGCCGGAGAAAATCGCCGCCGCCCCCGGGCAGAATATCACCCTGACCTTGAGCATCGAACCGCTGCGTGCGTTTACCAAGGTGCAACTGACCCTGAACGTGCCGGACGGCCTGCAACTGATAAGCGGTGACGCTTCGGTTACTCTGACCAACCTAAAAGAGGGAAAATCCTATAAAATCATATACGTATTGCGTATAAACACCACCGAGCCGCGGGAGTTATGGGCGCGAGCCGTCGTGCAGGGATTGCCGGCGAGCGAATACGTCGCGCAAAGCTATCTGGCGCTGGTAAATCCGGATGAAAAGCCGGACGATTCGCAAATCGAAGACGACGGTACTGGACGGAAAATCCGGGTCATCGAAGTGCCCTGAAAAAGGCTGCTATATATTGCTGATTTAATCTTTAATAATCACAAGATATGGTAGCCGACTGCTGCTGCTTTTTCCCCTCCATTAATAATGTATAGAGGTGCACAATTTTGCTTGGCAAAGGCTACCTAGATCGGAAGAGCACACGTCTGAACTCCAGTCACCGAATACGATC
>CALBTQ010000146.1 GCA_937967875.1 uncultured Pseudomonadota bacterium | reverse complement strand
CCACCGAGATCTACACTCTTTCCCTACACGACGCTCTTCCGATCTCAGATATTCGCGCGGCGATTGACCTTTCTGTCGAACCAACCAAGCCAACACTAAAATCGTGAAGGTGTTCAGTCCGAGATGAAAGACCTGAAAAAACGCGCGGTGCTGTTGAAAGAAAATGTACGAATTATAGGACTTGATGTGATGACCCAGAAAATATGGAAACGCCATGATGAAAATGAACACCAGGTTGGGGAGCGCGAACAACATCGCCGTCAGGCCCGCCGTGGCCCACGGACCGTAAAACGATGGCGGCGGCGCGGTGTTGATTTCTTCCGAATTGCGATTATCCATTGCGTCAACGATACCGCGATTCGCGGGCGGCGGCAAATATTTTATGAAGGATATCCACCGCTTTTCATTTCCCGCGGCTTTGCTACAATGCGCGGCGTCACCACACGGGGAGCGCACATGCGACGCATGATTCAATTCGTTTCGATCGGCTTGGCGATGCTGTTCTTTACGGCAGCGACCGGCGCCGAGTACTGCCACTTCGGGTGGACGTACGAGGGCGACTTCACCGGCTATCGCTATCGACACGCGGCGGCGGTCGATGACGGCCTGCTGTATCTGTACGGCGGCACGGCGGGGATGACCAGCCGCGGCGACTTGCAGGTCTACGATCCGGCCGCCGGCGACTGGACGGCCTTGCCTGACATGCCGGCGGTGAAAAGCAACTTCGGCTTCGCCGCCGTCGACGGCTACCTGTACGCGGTGGCCGGCGAGGGGCCGATCAGCCGCGAGACCGACGTGTACCGCTACGATACGCTCTACGGCTCGTGGTCGAGCGTGGCGGCGTATCCGGCGAGCGACCCGCTGTTGATCGGCATGGTCTGCGCCGACGGCGGCGACGGCAAACTCTACTGCTTCGGCGGCCTGGAGCCCTCGCTGATGGGCACGAAATTCTCCCTGCTGGCGTTTGCGTACGATCCGACGACCGATGCTTGGAGCGCCATCGCCGACCTGCCCGGAGGCGTCGCCTTCGGCTACGCGGCGTTGCTCGACGGCAAGATCGTGCTCACCGGCGGCTATCCGATGGAAAGCGCGACCTACGCCTACGACACGGCGACCGGCGCCTACGCCGACCTGAGCGAACCCAGCCCGCGCCACGGACCGCTGCTGGCCGAGGCGGGCGGCCTGTTGTGGCTGGCGGCCGGGGGCGACGTGTGGGACGAACTGGTCACCGACGATCAATACTACGACGGCGCCTGGGGCGAGGTCGGCACCGCGTACTCGCCGGGGCGCGTCGGCGTGGCCGGCGGGTACATTCCGGGTTACGGCGTGTACATGACCGGCGGCGAGTGGTCCGACGAGGGCGGCGGCACGACCGATACCTACTTGTGGCACGTGTGCGTGCCGTTTATCGAAGCGGTCGTGCCGGCGGCGGGCGCGCCGGGCGCGGCGTTGACGATCAGTGCGTCGACCTTCGAGGAAAACCTCACCGGCTATCTGTACGACCAGGCCAAGTCGCAATATCCGCTCGGCGATCTGACCGTCGTGGACGACGCGACGCTCACCGCGAGCGTTCCGGCCGATCTGCCGCCGGGCGTGTACGGTCTCGCGCTGGTCGGCTCGCTGGGCCAGACGGGTCGTCTTGACGACGCCTTCACGCAGGATGAGTCCGTTGCCGACGATGACGACGCCACACCCGATGACGACGACGACACGACGCCGGATGACGACGATGACACGACGCTCGACGACGATCAAACGCCCACCGGCGATGACGATGACGACGACGGCTGCGGATGTTAACGAATGCGGAATGCGGAATTTCGCGGACAATTTTCAAATCGTTAAATAAGGCGTCGCTTTTCTTTTGACCGGCCCGGCGCATCCGGCTACGATGGCGCAACCATGAAAAAACTGACCACCATTCTGCTGGCCATGCTGGCGCTGTTCAGCGTCCTGGACATGTGGCGCTACGGCGACAAGGCGACGGGCATCGACTTCTATCAATTCTGGGCGGTGGGGCAGGCGCTACGCACGATGCCGGTCGAGAACATCTACGGCGCGGACGATCGGCTGAAGGTGGCGCAGGAGATCGCCCGGCGCGGCAACGCGCAGCCCGAGTTTATGCGGCATCGCGCCGCCGCGCGCGACCGCCCGGTGCTGCAAACCTACTCGACGCCGTTTTTGTACACCGTTCTGGCCGCGTTCGGTTCCCGCCGTTACGAAACGGCCTTTCAAATGTTTCGGCTCAGCACCATTCTGTGCACGGTGATCGCGCTGCTGCTGTTGTGCCGCGTGCTGGGCTTCGCGCTGCCCGAAACGCTGCTGCTGATGGTCGTGTTCACCGGCTGGTTCGAGCCGCTGCTGTCGGACATGCGCGTGACCAACGTCAACCAGTATCAACTGCTGGACGTGGCGTTGCTGGCCTGGTTGCTGGCCCGCGCGCCCTCGACGACGCGCGACGTGCTCTCGGGCCTGGTGCTCGGATGCGCGATCTTGTTCAAGCCGAATCTGCTGTTCGTCGGCGCGTTGCTCGTGCTGTGGTGGCTCTTCGCACGCGACTGGCGCCGCCTGGGCGGCAACCTGATCGGCTGCGCCCTGGCCGTGCTGCTGGCGCTCGCGTCATCGGGAATTTTATTCGGCTCGCTGCATTGCTGGCTCGACTGGCTGACGGCCCTGCGCAACATGCCGCCGGAAATCCTGACGGTCGAGATGGGCAATTACTCGCTGGCGATGTTCATCCGCCAGTTGGCCGACGTGGACGCCCGCGCGGTGCTGATCGTCGCGCTGCCGTTGCTGGGCGCGGGCTTCGTGTACGCGGGCCGCAAGCACACGGACGATCCGGCGCGGGTCGTCGCGGTGCTCGCCCTGGGTTGCTTGATCTATCTGCTCTCGGGCGAGCTGGTCTGGCTGCATTATTACTGGTTGACCGTGCCGGCGCTGCTGTTGCTGCTGCGGCCCGATAAAACCGAACTCAGCCTGCGGCGGATCGTCGCCCTGCTCAGCTTCCTGCTGCTGACCGCGACGCTGCCGCTGGATCTGGTCGACCCCTACTTGGTCGGCGTGATGTGCATTTCCGGCGCGCTGCTGCTGACCATTCACACGATGTGGGAAACGGCGCGCGCCTAAAAAAAATCGGCCGCCTTCACCTAAAAGCGGCCGAAACCTGCCCGCTGACATCGACCCTTTTTCCACCTGCCGGGAGGAGGACGGCAGGACGCCGAGAGCCTCGGCAACGTCGGTCGTCGGCGTAGAGCATCCGCCGAATCTTTGTTCGTTTATCTGCGAATATCTATTTTCACTCCGCCGCGTTGCCGCGACGGCCAATACACTAAGTATGTTCCCGGCGCGCACACCGCCACATCGTGTGTGCCCGCGCCGACATCACGTGCATCGACACGACAGCCGTGTGTTTCGTTTGCCCGCAACTCATTTGTTGGAAGTAGGTACGATCGACCGGACCGATTTTCGCCCGCCTGCGCAAGTGCGCATCCTTTCCGCCCCCGCAGGATTATTAGTATATCAAATGGTCGGCCGATGGCAAGGGAAAATTGGCGCCGGCGGAAAAATCAGCCGCACATGCCGCCGCCGGAGTCGTCGTCGCGGGTCTGGGTCGCGCCCTGCTCGTCGTCGTCATCATCGTCGTCGGCGGGCGGAATGTAGTCGTCATCATCGTCGTCGTCATCGATATCATCATTGTCATCATCGTCGTCATCGTCGTCATCGTCGCCGGTATCGTCATCGTCGTCGTCGGCGTTGTCGAGGAAATCGTTCATCCCCGCGCCGTAGGCGATGTTGAAAATCCCGAATTCGTCGAGACCTTCCATGTAGTAGCAGGACGCGTCGCCGCCGGAGAGGGCGCCGATCACCTGTCGGTCGTCGTTGAACAGCGGCGCGCCCGACGAGCCGCCCTCGGTCGAGCTTTCCGAATACAGCACGGAATAGAAATAATACTCGAGATACATGACCTCGCCGAAGGTGATGCGCATGTACGCGCCGTCGGGATGATGCAGCGTGGTCACGTCATTGCCGGGAAGTACTTCCGCGGTCGTCCAACCGAAATACGAAGTGCCGTTGGGCGGATCTTCGTCCAGTTCCAACAGCGTCATGTCGGTCATGGTGTCGGTAAACGCCATTTTCGACCCCTCGCTGTAGGGCGTGCTGTAAAAATCGGGGGGATCGCCGTTGCACTCGTCGGTGTAGAAGCGCCAGGAAACGACCACCGTGTCGGCTTCGGCCTGGGTGCTGACGCAGTGGTTGGCGGTCAGAAACCAGGGCGTGCCCGAGGACGCCGTGTCGTTCAACAGCGCCCCCGAACACACATAGGCGATGCCGCCGCTTTCCAGGCTGACATGGCCGATGCCGGTTTTCAGATCGTCCCACGCCGCGTAGCAGGTCGGATCGAGATAGCAGCCGGCTTCCTTGTTTTGCGCCATGTCCTCCAGGCCGTAAGAGACCAGATCGATCACCAGTTTCGGCGGCGTAGCCGAGGAGGTCAGCACCTCCACGTGCAGCCGCTCGCCCTTGGTCGGCGGCGCCCAGACGTCCGCTTCGCCGGCGACTTTAACCGAACGCACGCGGCGGGCCTGCGCCGGATCGAGCTCGCCGTACACGACCACCACGTCGGATGCGCCCGGCGAATACACCGAGAAATGCGCGCGCAGGAACTTCGCGCCCGGGGCGACGATCGCCAGCCGCCAGGACGTCGCGCCCTGCGGACCGGTCAGGCGCTCCCACACGGCGTCGTCGTAGGCCGGCACGTCCACGTGCACGCCCACCATCCGCCGTTGCTTGTTTTCGTCGACCGGCGCGTTTTTGGTTTTGGCCGCAATTTCCTCGGCCGGCACGGTCACCAGCGATTTTTCGCCCACCGTCCGGCCCGACTGGAGTCCGGGCGTGGTCAACGACGGCATGTTTTGCGGCGTTCCCTGATAGGTTTGGGATTGCGTTTCGGCGGCCGGCAGCGGGGTCGTCCAAAGCCATGCGGTCGCCAGGAGCAGCACAGTGCAGACGAACAACGAACGCTTCATCTTCGTTCCCTCCTTGTTTTCAGTTGTACGGGCAGGAAGGCGTGCTTGGCAAGGGCGGCGGATTTTCTCTCATGATCGTGATACAATTCGCCGATGGGAGATCAATAAACGCCAATCATCAAAGATGTGGAGATCGCGATGAAACGGTTATCATTCTTTATTCTTGTGGTATTGCTGTCCTTGACGATCGTCGCCTGCGGCGGCGGGGATGATGATGACGACAGCGGCGCCATGGGCGACGACGATGACGACGACGATGCCGGTCCGGTCGACGACGACGATACCGGCGACGACGACGATGACGACGACGATGACGATGACGACGACGATGTCGCGCCCGATTATATCGAGGTGATCGACGGCGGGCGCATCGGCTACAACGGCACCTCCAGCGCGACCGGCCCCGACGGCACGCTCTACACCCTGGCCTGCAAAGGGCGGCAACTGGTGCTGTATTCGCAAAGCGCCAAGGACAAAGCCTGGACGGCCAAGAAGCTGGCCGACTTCGCGATGGACCCGGATCTCGCCGTGGACCAGGCGGGCAAGCTGCACGTGGCCTACCAGGACACCTACCTGTTTCAGGTCAAATACATGACCAACGCGGGCGGCGCGTGGACGACCGAAACGGTCGATACGTGCACGTATATCGGCCTGTGTCCGTCGGTGGCCGTGGACAGCGCCAACCGGCCGCACGTGGCTTACAAGTACATCGAGGGGCTGGACCCGGCGATGCTCAAATACGCGCACAAGGACGACAAGGGCTGGTCGATCGAGACGGTCGACGGCGATCCGGAGTCGGGCACGCGGGCGACGATCGCGGTGGACGGCGACGACAAGGTGCACATCGTCTACAGCAATTATGAGTTGCTCAACGAACTGCGCTACGCGACCAACGCCGCGGGCGATTGGGCGATCGAGCTGATCCACGACTTCGACTATTACGGCAATCCCGAACTGGCCCTGGACGAGGACGGCCACGCGCACGTCAGCTTCCTGGGACCGGCCGACTACCTGTGGTACGCCACCAACGCCACCGGCGAGTGGAAGGAATCGGCGGTCGATTCCGAGTCGACCAAGGCCGAGGAAGACACGGCGATCGTCGTGGACGGCGACGGCAAGGTGCACATGGCCTACATCCGCCGCGGCCTCAAGTACATCACCAACGTCACCGGCTCGTGGGTCGTCACCGTGGTCGACAACGTCGTGCACGACGGCGAGTACTGCTCGCTGACGCTCGACGACGCGGGCAAGGCGCACATCAGCTACAGCGAAACGAACTCCGGCGACCTGTGGCACGCGACCGACGCCGCGGGCGATTGGGCGACCGCGCGCATCGATGCCGGGAAAATCTATTCCGACGAAACCTCGTTGGCCGTCGCCGCCGACGGTCAATTGCACGCCGCAGCCTACGTGAGCGTGGCCCAAGACTTGATGTTGTTTACCGGCAACGGTTCGTGGTCCGGCGAAACGGTGGTCGGCGACGGCTTCGCCGGTCAATGCAACGCGCTGGCTGTGGACGCTGCGGGCCATCGGCACCTCGCCTTCAACTTCAACGACGGCGTCGACCAGGGCCTGCGCTACGCCACCGACGCCACGGGCGACTGGGTCTTCACCGACGTCGATCCGGTCGGCGACAGCGGGCGCGGCGTCGACATGGCGTTGGACGGCGACAAGGTGCATCTGGCCTATTTCGGCGAAGGGTACATGCTCAAATACGCGACCAACGCCACAGGCGATTGGGTCGCCGAGACCGTCGACAACGACGGCCTGACCGGCACCTGGCCGGTGATCGCGCTGGACGGCGAAGGGGCCGCGCACATCGTCTACGTCAACTACGCCAACTCGCGGCTGCGCTACGCGACCAACGCCTCGGGATCGTGGGAGACCGAGATCATCGACGAAGACGGCATCACGCAGGGCTCGACCGACATCGTCATCGACGGCGACGACAAGCTGCACATCTGCTACAAACGGGACGGGCAGCTTTACTACATCACCAACGCCACCGGCCTGTGGCAGAAGACGGTCGTCGACGGCGGGTTGCAGTATGACACCTACCTCGCCTCCATCGCCCTGGACGACGACGGCAACGCGTACATCGGCTATAACAAAGACAGCTCGCAGCTTTGGTACGCGACCAACGCCGGCGGCGAGTGGGAGCCGACGCTGGTCGACCGCATCGAGGGCGCGGGCGTCAATCCGCAGATGGTGCTGCACGACGGCGCGCTGGAGTTCGTCTACACCGCCATGGGCGCGCTGGTCCATGCTACGATGGAATTGGATTGAGGCGTCGCGGAAAAGATTGCCGGTGATGAATTATTTGCAGGGGCAACTCCCCGTGGTTGCCCGGCTCGGTCGCGCCGATACGCGAGCGAGTGAAGCGAGCGAGTTTATCAGTGTTCTCATCAACACTGATAAGCCTCACTGCGTTCGACGTATCAGCGCCACCGAAAATTCGCCATTCCGCATTGGTCAACATCCACAGCCATCGTCATCATCGTCGTCATCATCCGTCGTGTCGTCGTCATCCGGCGTCGTATCGGCATCGTCGTCCGTGGCGGGCAGGATGGTCAGGGTCAGCGCGTTGCTGGTTTGCGCGCCGGTCGAGGCGGTGAGGGTCAATTCGCCGGGTGCGAAGGCGGTCAGTTCGCCGTGGACGACCTCGGCCAGCGCGGGATCCGACAGCGCGTAGTCGACCCACCCGGCGATGTCGATCTCCGCGCCGCTCGGATACACGCCGCCCACACTCAGCGCCAGCGTATCGCCGACGCGCAGTTCGTCGGTGGGCGCGCTCAGCGCCAGGTCGCTCAGGCGCGTCAGCAGCGGGCGCTTGAACGCGTAAAGCCAATAATGCAGTTGCGTGAACTGCTCGCCGCGGTTGGTCAGCTCGATCTCGACCAGATCGCAGCCCTTGGTCAGCGCGGGCGGAATGTCGAAGACCACGTCGCGCCAGCGCTTGAAGAAGTTGTGTTCGGTCGCGCCCCACAGCCCGGCGTCGCGGCCGTTGACCGTCACCCGCACCAGCTCGCGGCCCCAGCGCTGGTCGATGCGGCGCACCAGCCGCAGGCCGTCGTTGTGCGGGTTGACGGCCACGGTGAAGCGCGCGGTCGTGCGCGAGCGATAACCGGCGTCGAGAATCGGCAGCAGATCCTGATCGCCTTCGTAGAAGCCGTAGAGCGGCCCGAGGTCCTCGTCGTCGCCGCCGACGAAGGCGAAGCGCTCTTCCTCGGTGGGATCGCCCACGTCGAACGCGGCCTGCAACACCAGCGCCGGTTCGTCGACGTGGTACAGGTACGCCGCCGAGCGTTCGTCCTCGCGTGTGTTGAGGTTGAGCATGTCGTGCTCGATGGAAAACACCGCGCCGTGGTAAAAGTCGAGCGAATCGCCCGTGTGCAGGCGGTACATGGCGGTCACCAGGTAATCGTCCTCTTCGTACAACGACGGATGACCGTGCGTGGGCAGCGTGAACGGCCCCTGGTTGAAGTACCACCCGGCGTTGTAATAATCCTCGGTGCCCGTGCCCTGGATGGTCGGGGTCGACAGGCCATCCGGATACCAGCGCTCGTCGCCCTCCAGGTAGCCCTGGTCCTTTAGACCTCCGGCCAGTTGCGTGACGCCGACGATCTTCCCCTGGCCGCCGACGACGGCGAAGGGATGATCGCGGCCCAGCCGCGTGGGTTTGCTGCGGTTGTACTGCGCGATCAGCAGGCCCGCGTGGTCGTCGGGCTGCCCCGCGCGCACGCCCAGGCGCCCGGTGAAGCTCGCGGTCGCGTCGCCGTCGTTGACCAGCGCCAGCTTGGCGGCGGCGAAAAAGGGCATGGGCAGGTACCAGTACATCCGCCCGTCGAGCAGCCCCCACAGCAGCGCGGTCGCCTCGGCGGCGGGGTCGGTCGTGCCGACCAGCACACCCAGCGGAGCGTCGATCTGCGCGACGGCGGCCTCGTCGAAGACGGCGACCAATCGCACGTCGTTGAGCAGCGCCGCGTCGAGCGTCGCGGGCGTCAGTTCCAGCGAGGCGATCCACCCCGGGCCGCTCAGGTCGGCCAGCTCGACCGTTTCGCCCGGGGCGACGGTCGCGCTCAGCTCGGCGTAGTCCACCCCGGCGGCGTCCTTCGGATCCTCCCCGGCCCGCGCGGGATCGTACAGCGCGCGCGCCTGGTCGTAGTTTTCCGCGCCGGTGAAGGTTTCCACCGCGGCGTCCGACCAATACCGGTGCGCGGTGAAGTTGTAGAAATAGGTCAGCGCGGTCGTGGCGATCACCAGACGCTCGCGGTAGCAGACCGGCACGTAGTGCACGAAGCCGCCCCTGGAATCCATGTCGTCCCACAGCAGCGTCTCGGTGAACGGCGCGGTGGCGCCGGCGAAAAAGTCGGTCAACGGCAGGTCCAGCGAGGGCATCGGCTCGTTGTCGAAGAAAAATTGCAGGTTCGCGCGCTTGCCCAGCTTGGTGAACCACATGCGATACACGCAGCCGGGACCTTGGGCGTCGAAGAGCACGTGCCGCCCGTCGTCCCAGTATTGCCGCGACCATATGCCGGTGAAGCCGTCGTCGTTGCCGCCGGTCGGGTCGGTGCTGGACGCGCCGAAGGCGACAATGCCCGGCGTCAGGTCGGGCAGCGCCCACAGGTCGGTCAGGCGCGCCAGGCCGGTCGTCTGCGCCGACGCGGCGACCGCCGTCGCCAGCAGCATTGCGATGACCAATCCCCATCGTCGCATGACCGCCCTCCGTTTGTGGATGAACCACTATACATCGGGCGTTTGCCCGTCGAAAGGAAAAGATCGGCGGAAAATCGCGGTCGGCGACACGTCATTTTAGGTCGGATTATGCTCGACGCAGATATCAAACAGCGTGTTGGAAAAATTATTTAAAGAATCCGTCGCTTGAGCGTCAAAGCAGATCTGGCCGGAATAGGATGGCGATTCAACCCAATCCAAGAGAAATTGCAGGCCGATTTCCAATGGATTTTCACAATCGCCGACTTCCGTCAAATCCACTTCCGGCGGATTATTGATATCGTCCCATAGGTATTCTCGCTCGGCTCCAGGCGTCGTAATACCCTGTTGCATAAAAACGATTTTTCCACCCAGAAGATCGTTGTCGGCGTCACAAACGCTGAATCGCAGCGTACTTGCGTAATATTGTATATCATCAATTTCAACGATCTGCGACTGTGCCGGGTCGAAATAACCATTACTAAGCACTGGTGCACTTTGTTCATCATCGTCATCGTCATCGGGAATGGAATCGTCATCGGATGTGGCGTCATCATCATTATCGCTATCGTCGTCCGGCGAATCATCATCGTCGTCGTCATCGCTATCATCGTGATCGTTATTGTCGTCATCGTCACTGTCCCGACACATTGTCGACGAAATGATCAGAAAAGCGACAATCGCCAAAAATGCCAATTTCTTCATTTTTCGTTTCCTATCGTTCGAATTATCGATCGTCCGACGAAACGTCATATCGTGGACTTAGCATGTCGTCGCCAGTTTAAATCGTTTCTGTAAAAAGAAATATTTAAAAATCGGCTTGGCGGTAACACAATTAATCCGGCGCGGCGTTAAACCGGGTGCATGACGCCCGTGAAAAGGTGGAACTCGTGAATCCACGGGCGATTGTGCTATGCTGACTAAGATTTGAAGCGGAGGTTCGATATGCAACGGTTGGCGATAGCGGCGATAGCGGCGATATTTGTGGGTTTGCTGCCGATGGCGGCGCTGGCCGGCGAAACGGTCATCTGGGGCGGCTACGGCGGCCTGAGCGCAGGCGCGATGTGGATGAACGTCGGCGAGCTCAACGATTATCTCGATCCGCTGCGCGTCAGCGATTTTTCGTCCACGATTCCGATGATCGGCCTGGACGCCTACGCCTTGCTCGGCGGGCGCGTGGTGGTCGGCCTGGAGGGATACGGATTCAACCAGACCAAGGGCGGTGCGTTGGCCGACGCCTCGCTGCGCGGCGGCTATGGCGTGCTGTATTGCGGCTACAACGTGGTGCACACCGACAATTTCCGCCTGCGTCCGGAAATCGGCCTGGGCGGCATGGGCACGAATGTGCAGATCCACAACGTCGGCTGGATGCTGGCGAGCCATCGCCTGTCGAACGATTACGATGAAATTCTGCTCACCCAGGAAGGCTACCTCGGCACCGTGGCCCTGGCGGCGGAGTGGACCCCGTCGATCATGCGGCGGGACAACGGCCGGTTGGACCTGGTCGTGTCGCTCAAGACCGGCCTGAGATCGGAAGAGCGTCGTGTAGGGAAAGAGTGTAGATCTCGGTG
>CALBTQ010000145.1 GCA_937967875.1 uncultured Pseudomonadota bacterium | reverse complement strand
AGATCGTATTCGGTGACTGGAGTTCAGACGTGTGCTCTTCCGATCTGGAGTGGGTGTTTTGCGTCTCTCCCGGGCGGTACATCGGGTAATAGACGTTGCCGCCGGTGCCGCGGTAAAGGACCCTGTCAGGGTAGGATCTGTGGCGCCTGTAGGTGAGGATGGCGGGCATGTGGTACAGCTCTACAACGGCGCCTCCGGCCCCGCGCACGATCTCCAGGTGGCCGTTCCCCGTCGATTCGAGATCCAGCGCAACGCGTTCCAGCACTTCTGTGAGTGACTGGCCGTCCTCGTTCACCACCTCGACCGCATGGTCGAAGCCGGTATCGGACGCCCCCACGAGCGACATGCCGAGACCGACGGTGCAGTCCACCTTCACGGTGAGGCAGCGCGCGTGGTAGCTGTTCACGTCCATCAGACTCGCGTAATAATCGATCAGATCGCCGCGTTCGGTGCTGTATGGCCGCGGGATCTCGTCGCCATACGTATCGTCGTTCTGCTTCGATTCCTTCCGCACATCCCTTGCCACATAAATGACCTTTGCGCCGCCAAATGCTTTTTCCATGGTGTCTCCTTCATGGGTGATGGTCTTTTTTTGCTGAATTTCACACGGAATCGACCTGCTTGAAATATCGAAATCACTATATAGCGCTATATAGTGATTGAGGTATTGAAAAGCTTCGGCTTTTCCTTTCTGATTGCGTGGAAATCAGACAACCCCGCACCGGAGGGAACATGCCGACGGAACTTCGCAACATCCGCATCGAATTCATCAGCCTCGTCAAGGCCGGCGCCAACGGAAAGCACATCATCTGGAAATCCGCCGACGGCGACAAGGCGCAAAGCCTCAAAGAAATCCCGATTTCCAAAACGGACGACGAAAAACGCATGGTTTACGGCATCGTCTATTCGCCCGGGGAGCCGGACACGGATGGCGAGTTCGCCACGTCCGAAGAAATCGAACAGGCCGCCTACCGGTTCATGAAGGCGAGGAACACGCCGAACGTGGACCGCCAGCACAATTTCAAGCCGGACGGGGCCTATGTGGCGGAAAGCTGGATCACCAAGGCCGGCGACCCGTTCTTCCCGAGTGATCCTGTCGGGTCGTGGGCCGTTGGCATCAAGATCGAAGCGGAGCCGCTGTGGAAGTCGGTCAAGGAGGGGGAAATCAAGGGACTGTCGATGGCGGGGGTGGCGGACAAGCACCCGGATATCGACGCCAGAACGATCGAAAGTTTTTTTGGAAAGATGATCCGCAAATTTTTGAAACGAGAACAATTACAAGGAGAAAACGAAATGGATAAAACCGAGGTTCAGGCCATCGTCCAGGAGGCCGTCGAAAAGATGGAAAAACCGCTTTCGAAGGAGGACATGGCCACCGTGGTGAAAGCCGCCATCGATGGCGCCGTGAAGCCTCTTTCCGATCGCATCGAAAAGCTGGAGAAGGCGGCACCTGGCACCAAGCAGGATGACGACCCGATCCAGAAGAATGCCGATCTGGAAAAACTCGGCGCTGAAATCGCCAAAATGGTGAACGGATAAAGGAGGGATAGACCATGTCAAGAGACTTTGGAGTCACTGTTACCGATCAGGAATTTCTGTCCCTGGTCGTTGCCGCTCCGCTTCCTCCGCAGCCGGTCACCATCGCGACGACCGGGTCCGCAGCCGACTATGTGCGCGGGACGGTGCTGGGTCGCGTGAAGCTTGGAGCCGCCACCGCCGCAAAAGTCACCGGCGGAACGGGGGATGCCACCATCGCCATGGACGGCACCACGCCGATTCTGGAAGATGCCAAAGCGGGCGTTTACAACATCATCATGACCGGCGCGACCGCCTTCCAGGTGTTCGACCCGGACGGGGCAATGATCGGGACCGGGGCCAACGGCACCGCGTTTGCCCGGCATATCAAATTCACCGTGACGACCGGCTCTACCCCTCAGGTTGCAGGCGACGCCTTCACCGTGACCATCGCTCAGGGGTCCGGGAAGTTCACCGCCATGTCCCTTACCGCCGTTGACGGAACCGCCGTTCCGGCCGCGATCCTGGCCGAGGACGTTTCCGTTGGAGCCTCTGCCGACGAGCCGACTTCCGCCTACCGGAAAGGCATTTTCCGCTCGGCCGACCTCACCTGGCCGTCCGGCATTTCGGCTGCACAGAAAAAGGCTGCGTACCTGGCCATGGAATCTGCCGGCCTTTTTGTTGACCTCAACCCGACCGCGTTCGTGTAATCGCTAAAGGAGGGATTTACACATGCCTATTGCAAACGAATTCGAGTGGAGAGCGATGACGGCCGCGATCAACCAGATCAAACCCGCGCCGCGCTTCCTTCAGGACACCATCTTCAAAACCCGGAACACCAACGCCGCCGAGAACATCGATGTGGACGTGGTGATCGGTGGACGGAAGGTTCTGCCTTTCGTGTCTCCCGTTGAAGGCGGGTCTGTTGTCGCCAAGATGGGCCGCGAAATGCGATCCATCAAAACGCCGCGCATCCGGCCGAAGAAACCCTTTTCCGCTCCCGAGCTGCTGAACGCGCGCGGCATCGGCGCGAACCTCTACATGGGAAGCTCCGGCTCCGTCGCCGCTTATCGTCAGGCCAAGGTGGGGCAGGAACTGGCCGCGCTCCGGGCAGACATCGACACCACCATCGAGTACATGTGCGCCAAAGCCCTCACCGGCACCCTGACCGTCTCACAAGACAACGTTGCGTTCAGCGTGGACTACCAGGTGCCGGGTGCGCACAAACCGACGGCTGCCGCCGATTGGGCGCAACTGTATGTTCCGGCATCGGGTGAAGATGATGCCATCCCGGAAACCGACATCATCGCCGACATCGACACCTGGTCCCAGCTCATCCGGGACGCCATCGGGTTTGGGCCATCGCTTGCCATCTGCGGGAAAAACGCCGCCAACGCCATCCGGAAGAACACCGCGATCAGCGGCTCGGCCGGCATTCTCGACAATCGGCGCATCGAGGGCGGGAGTCTTCTGTACGATGCCAACAGCGATTATCTCGGCACCCTGAACGGCATCCGGCTGTATCGGTACGGCCAGTCCTACACCCTGCAGGACGGCACCACCGGGAACTTCGTCGCTGACGATTACTTCATCCTGGTGGCGCCACAGGCCCGGTTCTCCGTCGAGTTCGGCATGATCATGGATCTTGAAGCGGATGCCCAGATCGTCAGCCAGTACTTTTCGAAGAGCTGGATCGAGAAGGATCCGTCCGCTCTGTGGGTGCTCGCCGAAAGCCGGCCGCTTCCCGTTCTGTGGCAGCCGGAGGCCATCGTGTACGCCAAAGTGACGAACGTCAGCTAACCATGGCTCTTGCAACCATCCTATATGTCCGAGGGGTCGGCCGTTTGCCTGAATGGGAGCGGCTCCCCGACGACACCATCGCAGAACACCTCGCTGCCGCCGCCCGCGAGCTGGCCGGGATGATCGGTGCGTATGAGGACAGCTCAGATCAAGCCAAAATTGCCGCCTGCAAATACGCTGAAGCCTGTCTCACGATGCACCTGATCATCCCGGTCCTAAACACCTTTTACACCCAGGAGATTCCTGGGCTGCAGAAGGAAGTGGGGGAGGTGGATTTCTTGTTCAGCAACCCGGCCGATCAAGAACGGATTGCGAACATGTGGCTTGAACGGGCCAGAACGGCCGTCACGAGCTACATGGGAGAGGGAACGAACATGGATAGCGGCGGTGGGTACGTCGCGGGCCGTGTGGGCTGGTACGCCGTATGATCGACGACTTCATCGAATATCACCTGACCCAGCAGGCGCTTTCAGCCTGGCCGGAAAGCGTGACGGAAGACAACATCATCGTCAAGGTGATGGAAGCGCGGTTCAAGTACACGTCCGGGCCGAGAGGGGTGATCGGGGAAGAGACCATCACCGCCACCATGATGGTGGACTCGGACGCGAAGCTGGATCGTGGGGAACTGATCCAGCGCCTTCCGAAGCGGATCGTCACCGTGACCCTTCCGGCCGAAGATCCGGAGGAAACCGGCGAATCGGCGACGCTCGAACAGGAATACATGGGTTACAAGTACTTCGACAAGGTCGAAGGGTTGCAGCACAAGGTGGCGGTTTTCACGATTACTTACAAATATGACTACCTTAGAGATTAAAAAGAAGGAATAAACCAATGGCTGAAATTGTACCCGGATCAGCGGCATTCATCGGCGCGGGGGACGTATATCTGGCCCTTTACGCTGATGGTGTGCTTCAGGGCGAAAAGAAGATCGGCAACGTCCCGGAGTTCGTCATCAACGCGCCGGACATCGAAGAAAAGGAACTGATCGGCCGGACGCGGGCCACCTTCGGCCAGACGATCAAGACGATCACCACCAAGGTGACGCAGGAACTCCAGAGATCGGAAGAGCGTCGTGTAGGGAAAGAGTGTAGATCTCGGTG
>CALBTQ010000144.1 GCA_937967875.1 uncultured Pseudomonadota bacterium | reverse complement strand
ATCGTATTCGGTGACTGGAGTTCAGACGTGTGCTCTTCCGATCTGTGATATCGACATTCCGGTTCGTACGCTGGAAGAAACGACCGGCGACGGCGGCGTCGTGTTTATCAACGTTCCGCCCGGGGAATACACGATTTCCGCACAAAAAGAGGGCATGCAGTTCACCGAAGCGCGCCTCAAATGCCGTCCGGGCGTGCTGGTCAACGCCGCGCCGCCGTACGGCTTGCAAGCGATCGAGTCGTTTTAACTTTTTCCCAAAATTCAGGCGCGGCAGCCGGTTGCGGTGAGGGGTTTGCTCTCTTCAAAATTGAATGTTAAAGAGGATGCGACCTGAATTGACGGGAGAAGGACATGAAAATCTGGAACCGACTGTTTTTGGCGTTGTTGCTGTGCGGCATGTTGTCGCTGGCCATCGGCGCCTGCTCGTGCGACGACGACGACGATGACGATGATGACGACGACGACGATGATGACGACGACAACTACGAATGCGATCCGTCCGATCCGGTCGAGCCGGAGGCGGATTTCTTCGTCGATATCTCCGATCAGAGCGGCATGCGGGTGGACAACTACTATGAAGATCCGCCCGAGGGCATTCAACGCAACGATCACGCCCGGGTGGAAAGCGCGGACATCAACGGCGACGGCTACGACGACCTGTTGATGCACAGCCTGTTTCCCAATGCCCAAAACGGCGTCCCCTTCGAACATCTGGTGTTTCTCAACAACGGCGACGGCACGTTCACCGATTTCAGCGACGAATCGGGCCTGCGCGACGTCCAGGCCGGCTTCTTCGCCTTCGGCGACGTGGACAACGACGGCGACCAGGACGCGTTCGCCGGGTTGGATATCTTCCGCTACGAAGATTACCGCAGCTTAATTCTGCTCAACGACGGCGAGGGACATTTCACCGTACTGGACGACTCGGGCGTCGACGACAATTACAAAACATATGCAGGCAACGCGTTGTTCGCCGACTTCAACGGCGATGCGAATCTCGACCTGTTCGTCGGTAACGGCCACACGATGTACGCTGCGACCGACCTGCTGTATTTCGGCAACGGCGACGGCACGTTCGAGGACGTTTCCGACCGCTTGGCCGACCAGACGGCACAGCCGACCAACGGGTGCATCACGGCCGATTACGACAACGACGGCGACCTGGATATTTTCGTGTCGACCTACAGCGTCTCGACGCTCAACGGTCTGAATCATCTGTGGGAAAACGACGGTAAAGGCAACTTCACCAACGTGGCCGTCGAGCGCGGCTTTGCCAGTTTGGCGACCGGCAACTACTACCTGGTGACCACCGATCACGGCACTGCGCCCGAACCCGGCGCGGGTCCGGGCACCTACGTGGGCAGCAACGGTTTCGGCATCGACTGCGGCGACGTGGACAACGACGGCGATCTGGACATCTTTCTGACCACCATTTCACATGCGACCAACACCGACGAATTGCGCAAATGGTCGGACCCGACGCAGTTGCTGATCAACGGCGGCGAGGATGAGGATTTCTATCTGACCAACGAGTTTCTCGAGCGCGGCTTGATCTTCAATGAAGGCGACATCGACGGCGCGATGGTCGATTTCGACAACGACGGCTTGCTCGACCTTTCCCTGTCGCGCGACAAGAAGTACGAGGACCGTTACTACGAGTGGGATAACAAAGGCTGGTTCGGCCTGTGGCGGCAACAGATCGGAAGAGCGTCGTGTAGGGAAAGAGTGTAGATCTCGGTGG
>CALBTQ010000143.1 GCA_937967875.1 uncultured Pseudomonadota bacterium | reverse complement strand
ACCACCGAGATCTACACTCTTTCCCTACACGACGCTCTTCCGATCTGCAAAAACGTCGGCCGTGGTTCGGATGACACCCTGTTTGCCTTGATTTCGGGCAAGGTGCAGTTCGAAACCCGCGGCAAAGACAAAAAATTTGTGGATGTGCTGCCCGTATAAGGCGCATTCTCCCGGCCCTGAAAGCGCGACGTCGTTGACGATCGCGCTTTTTTTTTTTATTCCTCCGCTCCCCCGCGTTCCGCTGATTTTCTCCCTTGCGCCGGCCCAACGCACCATGCGCCAACACGGTTGGCGCACTCTCGGCAGCTGGCAAATCCGCTGAGGGTAGCGAGTAGTATCTCCTTATAAAAACTAATATTACCAGATTTAACTACAAAAACTATGCCATTCTCGCGAGAATTGACTTGACTCTTTTCACACATTATCCTATATTAATGCGTTGTGCCATATCGAATTCGAGGACATCATGTCAGTTACCATCGAACAGGTGGAACGCATCGCCCACCTGGCCAAGTTGACCTTCTCCCAGGAAGAGAAGGAAAAATTTACGGCTCAATTCAATCAGATCCTCGAGTATGTGGAAACCTTGAACACGCTGGATCTGAGCGGTGTCGAGCCGATGCATCATGTGTGGGAGGTCACCAACGTTTTTCGTGAGGACGTGGAACAGCCTTCTCTTTCTACCGACGAAACCCTGGCCAATGCCCCTAATCGCAAGATGGATTATTTCAGCGTTCCCAAGGTAATCGGATGAGCACGCGCATAGCCGCGATTATTCCGGCCCGCTATGCTTCCTCCCGATTTCCAGGAAAACCGTTGGCCCTGATCGCCGGCAAGCCCATGA
Organism: uncultured Pseudomonadota bacterium; assembly: GCA_937967875.1. GTDB lineage: Bacteria > Lernaellota > Lernaellaia > Lernaellales > Lernaellaceae > CALBTQ01. The sequence goes on along the minus strand of CALBTQ010000143.1, from coordinate 995 downwards.
TCCAGCGGGTTTATGAACGCGCTCGTCTGGCCAAAGGTATCGATCATCTGATCGTGGCCACAGACGATGAACGCATTCGCGATACCGTTGCGGGTTTTGGCGGCCGCGCCGTGATGACCGCCGCGAACCTGGCGTCCGGCACGGACCGCGTCGCCGTGGTGGCAGAAACCCTGGCCGTTGATATCGTCATCAACGTCCAGGGCGATGAGCCGCTCATCGAGCCGGCGGCGCTCGAACTCGTCGCCGAGACGCTTTTGTCCGACGACGACGCGGTGATGGCGACCCTGGCCCGCCGGGTCAGCGATCCCGCTGAACTGGACAATGTCAACACCGCGCGCATCGTACTCGACAAGCGTCAGCGCGCCCTTTATTTTACCCGCGCGGTGATCCCGTACGGTCGGGATTGGCCGGACCAGCATGACTGGCCGGCCCGATTTCCCTATTATGATCAAATCGGCATTTATGCCTATCGCAAGCCGTTTTTACTGCACTACCACGAACTGGATTTTTCCATTCTCGAGCAGGCGGAAAAACTGGAGCAACTGCGCGCGCTGGAAAACGGTTATATCATCAAAGTCGGTCTGTGTGACTTTCAACCCGTTTGTGTGGATGTCCCTGCTGATATCGCTCTGGTTGAACAACGCATGAAAGAACTGGGATATGAGTGACGATTCGAAAACCAAATATGTTTTTTTTACCGGCGGCGTCGTTTCCTCCCTGGGTAAGGGCATTGCCGCCGCCTCCATCGGTCGATTGATCAAAGCTCGCGGATATCGCGTCACCATCATCAAACTCGATCCTTACATCAACGTCGATCCCGGCACCATGAGCCCGTTTCAGCACGGCGAAGTCTACGTCACCCAGGACGGCGCTGAAACCGATCTCGATCTGGGCCATTACGAGCGCTTTATCGATACCGATATGTCGCGCAACAACAATACCACCACCGGAGATCGGAAGAGCACACGTCTGAACTCCAGTCACCGAATACGATC
>CALBTQ010000142.1 GCA_937967875.1 uncultured Pseudomonadota bacterium | reverse complement strand
CCACCGAGATCTACACTCTTTCCCTACACGACGCTCTTCCGATCTACCCGGATGACTCGCTGTTGGGCGCGCACGACCTGAAGATTCCCGACGGCGGCACGATCGAAGACGGCGATCCGAACACCTACGTGGGCATGATCTACGGCGCGAACGCGTTGACCGGCGCCTACGATGAAATGTGGGTCAGCGTGTCCGGCTGCGTGCAGATCGACTCGATCGGTTGGGTCGGCGACACCTTCACCGGCACGCTGGAAAACGTCGTTTTCCGCAAAGTGACCAACGAATTGACCGGCGAGTTCGACTGGACCGGCCCGGTGGGCTTTATGGGCAGTTGGACGGTTTCGGGCACGATCATCGCGCAGTAAAACGCGAAAATCAGCGAATGAACGGGCGGGAGCGATTCCGCCCGTTTTGTTTAAAGCTAGGATTTGCGGGTTATTGTGCTAACCGGGCCCATATATGGGGGTGGCCGCAGGTATGCAATTTTCTAAGAAAAACGCTTGACAGGTCACGCGGTTTTATCTATGTTCGCCCCCTTGTGTGAGAGAACTATCTGGCTCCTATGTCCCGAGCTAGACGATAGATGTGTCTATAGCGAGTAAGGAGACTTCGACTCATGAAGCGGACTTTTCAACCGAGCAACCTCAGAAGGCTGCGGAAACACGGCTTCCGGCGCCGGATGGCGACCAAAGCCGGTCGTGAAGTGATCAAGCGTCGGCGAGCCAAAGGCCGTAAACGGTTGGCGGCGACGATCCCGAGCAAGTAAGGGGGAAGCGGGCGACGCGGCGAACGTTTACGAAGGATGATCGAATCCGCCGCCGGGGAGATTTTGCGCGCGCGATGCGCACCGGCCGCCGGTTCAAGACGCCGAATTTCGTGTTCGTCGAGGCCAAGTCGATGGGGGAGCGACCGCGCCTGGGGATCACCGTCAAGCGCACCGTCGGCAAAGCCCATCTCCGCAACCGCATCAAGCGTTTGTTGCGCGAGTATTTTCGGCTTCATCGTGAGCGTTTCGCCCCGTATCGGGATCTGGTGGTCATCGTTCGGCAAGAACAGCAGATACGTTGCCTGGCCGACATCGAAGCGGACATGACCGCTTATTTCGCTGCGCGCGAACAATTCCCGAATTCCCGCCCGCGTTAGGCGGCGGTTCCATGGGCCCTAACGAACGAAAACCCGGTTGGCCCGCGCGTTTGTTGATACAACTGGTGCGTGGATATCAACTTGCCCTCAGCCCGTATTTGGGCCGCAACTGCCGATTCACTCCTACCTGTTCCAACTATGCGCTCGACGCGTTGCGGCTGCACAGTCTGCCGCGCGCGCTGGCGCTGACCGGCTGGCGGATCCTGCGCTGCAACCCGTTCGTTCCCGGCGGATACGATCCCGTGCCGCCGCCGAAACAGAAGGGACGTTAACATGGATCGCAACTTTATCATTGCGATGGTGCTGATGGTGCTGGTCCTGTTCGCCTGGCAGGCCCTGTTCGCGCCCAAGCCGCCGCTGCCCGACGAGGCGGCGACGACCCCCGGCGGGCCGGCCGCGGAAGCCACCGTCACGCCCACTCCCGCCCCGACGCCGGCGGCCGAATTGACCACGCCGCCGCCGTCCGCCGCCACGCCGCCGCCCATCGTGGAGTCAGGCGAGGAAATCGTCGCGGAAGCGCCGCCCACTCCGGCGGTCGTCGAACCCGCCGAATGGCCGGTGAAAAACGATCAGGTCGACGGCGCGCTGAGCAACGCCGCCGCCGGCAGCGTCAGCCTGTGGAAGCTGGTCAATTATAATCTGTCCACCGCCGACAAGGATCAGCCCGAGGCGCAGCGCGAGAAAGTCAACCTGGCCTTGATCAAGCGCGTGCGGGAGAAAAAGAAGAAGGAAATCCCGCAGGCGTTCGCCGATCAGCCGCAGCTTGTGTGCGCGCTGGACGGTCTGGCCGAGTTGGACGGCAGCCGCGCCTGGCCGGTCGTGGCGCAGAGCCCGACCGAACTGGTCGTCGAGCGCAGCGCCGGCGGCATCGCGATCAACAAGGCCCTGCGGATGCACAACGGCGGTGCGGTCACGGCCGATCAACCCTACAACATCGACGTGGTGATGCGCATCACCAACCAAGGCGCGCAGCCCGCGTCGGTCAGGCCGTTCTGCGCGGTGTACGAGCAGGTCGTCGCGGACACGTCGTCGTTCTTCTACCGCGACTACAACCAGATGATGCAGCTCAATTACATCGACAACAGCCTGGAGATGAGCCACATCTCCAAGGTCAAGCTCGACGACGTCCCCGACGGTCCGACCTACTGGACCGGTTTCGCCGACAATTACTTCGCCACGCTGGTCGGGCCCGATCAGGACAGCCTGGGCGTGGCGCAGGCGCGGGTGAAACTGCGCAAGATCGGCGAGAACATCATGGAAGCGCGGCTGGTGGCCGAGCAGGTCGACCTGGGACCGGGCCAGACCAAGGAAGTGATTTTCAAGGCGTACATCGGTCCGAAGCAGCGCGATTACATCCAGGCCGGCGACAACGGCCCGAAGTACCACTTCGACCGCGCGATCGACTTCGGCTGGTTCGATATCATCGCCCGCTGGCTGATGGTCGCATTGATCTGGCTGGCCAAACTGACCGGCAATTACGGTGTATCGATTCTGATTCTGACCGTGTTCATAAAAATTCTGATGTTCCCGTTGCAGCACAAGAGCTTCAAGTCGATGCGCCAGATGCAGGCGCTGCAGCCGGAAATCGCCAAGCTGCGCGAGTTGTACAAAGACAACAAAGAAAAGATGAACCAGGAGATGATGGCCCTGTACCGCCGGTTCAACGTCAACCCGGCCGGCGGTTGTCTGCCGATGCTGATCCAGTTGCCGATCTTCATCGCGTTCTACCGCGCGCTCGGCTACGCCATCGAGCTGCGGCAGACGCCCTTCGTGTGGTGGTTGCAGGATCTGTCGGCGCAGGACCCGTATTACATCACGCCGATTCTCATGGGCGCGTCGATGTGGTTGTCGCAGAAAATGACGCCGACCACGGGCGATCCGACGCAGGCGAAGATCATGGGCATGATGCCGATCATCTTCACCTTCCTGTTCCTGAGCTTCCCGGCCGGCCTGGTGCTGTACTGGTTGACCAACAACATTCTCTCGATCGTCCAACAGGTGATCACCAACCGTTATCTAAGCGGCCAGGAGGCGGCGAAGGCCGCGGCGGCCGAAGGAAAGTAATTCGATGAGCGATAGTCAACAACACGAATTCATCGGGAAAACCGTGGAAGAAGCAGTGGCCGAAGCGGCCGCCAAGTTGAACCTCGCGCCGGAAGAGCTGCATTACGAAGTGCTCGAACAGCCGGGCGCCTTCGCCTCGCTGCTGGGCAAGCGCGCGCGCATCGTGGTCAGCACCGACAACGGCGACGCGCCGACCTTCTCGGCGAACGACAGCGGCTTCGATCCGACGGCGACGCTGGGCGACATCGCCCGGGCGATCATGCCCGAGGTGGAAATCAAAACGCAGGAAAACGAGGACGAGCTGATCCTCGAGATCGTCGGCGACGGCAGCGGCGTGTTCATCGGCCGCAAAGGCAAGACCCTCGAAGCGATCCAGTTCGTGCTGCTGCGCATCGCGCAAAAGCAGGGCTGGCAGGGCAAACGGCTGATCGTCGAATCCGAACAGTACCGCGAACGGCGGCAGGTGCGCCTGCAGGAACGCGCGATGAGCCTGGCCGACAAGGCGCTGGCCGAGCGGCGCATCCAGACCACCGAGATGCTCAGCGCCGGCGAACGGCGCATCATCCACAGCACGTTGCGCGACCGCCAGGGGCTGACCAGCCGCAGCCTGGGCAACGGCGAACTCAAACGCGTGCAGATCATTCCCGAAGGGGCCGAACAACGCCGCCCGCCGCGCGACGGCGGCAATCGCAACGAACGCGGCCGGGGCGGCAACCGTCCTCGCAGCGGCAATCGCGGCCCGCGTCGCGATCAGCAGCCGCGCGCCCCGCGCTTCGAGGATTGAGCAAGGATAATTTGTTGAACGGCGCCGGTTCGTTTCCTGAGGTGAAACGAATCGGCGTTTTTCTTTAATAAGGTCAGGAAGGATTTTGGCTGGTCCTGGATGCCCGCCTGAGATCGGAAGAGCACACGTCTGAACTCCAGTCACCGAATACGA
>CALBTQ010000141.1 GCA_937967875.1 uncultured Pseudomonadota bacterium | reverse complement strand
CCGAGATCTACACTCTTTCCCTACACGACGCTCTTCCGATCTCCGCACCGGCAACCGCAGCCGGCACGCACTGCAGGCGATGGACGCCACGGGCTTCGGCCGGGTGTATCACCTGAGCAACGGCGTGCGCGGTTGGCAGTCGGCGGGGTACGCGCTGGAGAAATAGCCGCGCTATTTTTCCGCCAGGGGGATGGTGAAGGCGAAGGTGCTGCCCGTGTCGCCGGATTTGACCAGGCGCAACGTGCAGTCGTGCGCCATGACGATCGCCCGGGCGATAGCCAGACCCAGGCCGAGGCCGTCGGGTTTGGCGGTCATGATGTCGGTGGTCTGCTTGAATTCGTCGAAGATGTGCTCATGCAGCGAGGCGGGGATGCCGTGACCGCTGTCTTCGACGAACACCTCGATCAACTCGCGCCCGTCGCGCCGCAACTGCTCGCCGTGCACGCGCACCATGCCGCCGCGCCGGTTGAACTTCACCGCGTTGTCCAGCAACGCCAGCAGCAACTCGCGGTACTGGGTCTGGTCGCCGTAGACGTGCTTGTCGATGGGATCGATATCCAGCTCGATTTTGATGTTGTTCGCTTCGGCGAACAGGCGCACGGCCTCGACCGACGTCCAGATCAACACGCCCAACGGGAAGGGTTTAAATTCGAAATCGACGTGTCCGGCGTCGAGCGCGAAGAAGGTGACCAGCCGTTCGGCCAGGCGCGTCATGTGCGCCGAGCGGTCGCGGATCTTGTCGAGGAACTGCGGCGTTTTTTCGGCGTCGGCCACGCCGGAACGGATCAGATCGACGTAGCCCTGAATCGCGGTGAGCGGTGTTTTCAGCTCGTGCGAGAGGTTGCAGATCAACTCGCTCTTGGCCTGCGAAAAGGCCTCGATGCGCCGGTTGAGCGCTTGCAGGTCGTCGGCGTGCCGGCGCAGATCGGTCACCAGCCGTGCGTTGTCGATGGCCAGGCCGACCTGGTTGCACAGCGTGACCAGCAGGTTCATGTCGTTGTTGTCGAAGGCCGAACCGTTGACCTTGTTGTTGACGTTGAGCACGCCGATGGTCTGCTGCATCGTCTTGATCGGCACCGAGAGCAGGCTTTTGGTCGAGTAGCGCGTGCGCGAGACGGGCACGCCCAGGTCGGTCTGCTCAACGTCCTGCACCAGCAGCGGTTCGCCCTTGGCGGCGACCAGCCCGCTGATGCCGTTGCCGATTTCGACGCGTGAGAGGCGGATGATCTGCTCGGACAGGCCTTTGGCCGCGCGGATGCGCAGAATGTCGCGCTGCATCTCGGGATCGGTTTCGGCGAGCATCAGACTGACGATGTCCACGTCCAGCGTGTCGGCCACCGAATCGACGATCTTCTGAAAGAACACCGGCAGGTCCTGGTTGCCGCGCGCCCATTCGGACAGATCGCGCAACAACTGCACTTCCTCGACCAGCGTGCGCGAAGAGCCCGACGAACGCGGCGCGGCGGCCAGCAACGCTTCGACCGCGTCGCCCAACGTGCCCGGCGGCACGTTGCGCACCAGCACGTCGCTAGCCCCGGCGTTGAACAGCGCCCGCGCCAGATCGAAAGTGCGTCGCGGCACCAGCGCGATGACCGGCACGCCCGGCGGCAGCCCCGGCGGCAGAGCCATCTTGCGCGCGCCGATGTCGGCGATGATCACCCGCGCGTCGGCAAAAGTGTTGGAGATGGCAAAGCCCCGCAGCGCCTTTTCCGTCATTTGATACAACACCGGATCGGGCGTGAGCACCGCGATTGTCGTCCCGTGACCGATGCGCCTGGTCATGTTAGCCCACCCTGTGATCTTTATCCCAACAACAGTGTTTATATTTTTTGCCGCTGCCGCAGGGGCAGGGTTCGTTGCGCCCGACCTTGGGGGCTTCGCGACGCACGGTGACGCCCTTGGGCGATGCGTCGGGCGACGGCCCCTCGGCCACGTCCTGTTGCGCGGCCATCGCTTCCTTGTAGCTGGTCGTTTCGTCCTTGACCTGCTTGGCCTCGTCGGAGATGTCGGTCAGATCGGGCAGGACGATGCGCCCCGAACGCCCGTCGTAACCGAGGCGGAAAAGCGCGTTGACCGTCATTTTCTTGATGTTCCAGATCATCTCGTCGAACAGCTTGAAGCCTTCCTTCTTGTATTCGAGCAGCGGATTGCGCTGCGCGTAGCCGCTGAAGCCGACGGCCTCGCGCAGGTGATCCATGTGCCACAGGTGGCGCTGCCAGTGATGGTCGATGGCCCACAGGTAGATGCGTTGTTCGGCCTTCATGATCAGCCGCCGCTGGCGCTCGACTTTGACGACCTCCCAATCCTCGCGAATGTTGGGCTCGGTCGCGTAGCGGTCCTCTTCGAGGCGACGGCTCATGTGCTGGGCGATGTAGTTGAGCAGACGCTCCCAGCTCATGTTGTCTTTGGCCGCGTCCTCGATGACCAGGTCGAAGCCGTAGCGGTCGCGCAACGCGTCGGCGATGGCGCGGTAGTTCCATTTTTTCGGCGGCAGTTCCTCGGGAATGAACCGCTCGATGTAGCCGAAGGCGACCTGCTTGAGCAGCGTCTGCAGCAGCTTTTCCTTGTCGGTGCTCTGATCCTCGATCACGCGGTAGCGCTCGGAATCGATTTTCTGGATCGTCGCATAGCGGTTCTCCAGCGCGGCGCGCATTTCGACGGAAATCTCCTCGGCCAACGGATCGGCGCGGAGATTGAACTTATCGTCGTCGTGCCAGTCGCGGGCGATGCCGTAGCGGTTTTTCAGCAAACGCTGCAAACCGAGCAGATCCCAATCCTCGGGGCGGCCCATGCCGGCGGTGTAGGACAGTGCGATGCTGCCGCCGACCTCCTCGGACATGTCGAGGATTTCGTCGTGCACGTCGCCCTCGCGGAGGATCTTGTTGCGGATTTTGTAGATGACGGTGCGTTGCTGGTTCATCACGTCGTCGTATTCCAGCAAGCGTTTGCGGATATCGAAGTTGTGTCCCTCGACGGCCTTTTGCGCGCGCTCGATGGCGCGGTCCATCAAGCGGTGGCTGACGATGGGCACGTCTTTTTCTATCTGCAGGCGCGAGAGCAGCGCCTCGGTGCGTTCGCCGAAAATGCGCAGCAGGTCGTCTTCCAGCGAGAGGTAGAAGCACGACGAGCCGGGGTCGCCCTGGCGGCCGCTACGACCGCGCAACTGATTGTCGATGCGCCGCGACTCGTGGCGTTCGGCGGCGATGACGCGCAGGCCGCCCAGTTCGAGCACCTGCGTGCGTTCGGCGGCGCACTGCTTGGCGCGTTCGGCGACGGCGGCGTCGATCTGTTTTTTGCTCGCCTTGGCCGAGACGAGTTCCTCGGTGAAGATCAGCTTTTCCGGATCGCCGCCGAGTTTGATGTCGGTGCCGCGACCGGCCATGTTGGTGGCGATGGTCACCGAGCCGGAACGGCCGCCCTGGGCCACGACGAGCGCTTCGGCTTCGTGCTGCTTGGCGTTGAGGACGGTGTGGGGCACCTTGAATGTTTTCGGATCGTACTCGCGGCCGGTCGCTTCGTTGAGTTCGGCGAACTAGGCGGCGATGATATCGCGGTCCAGGATCTCGCGCACCTGGCGTTCCTTGCGCTTGTTGTGCAGCAGATCGCTTACCAGTTCGCTCATTTCGACCGACGCGGTGCCCACCAGAATCGGCTGGCCGCGTAGGTGGCAATCGACGATGTCCAGGTAGAGTCCGGCGAATTTTTCCGCCGCGGTGAGGTACACCTTGTCAGGTTCGTCGTCACGGACCATCGGCATGTTGGTGGGGATGATCACGATGTCGAGGTTGTAGATTTTCTTGAACTCGACGGCCTCGGTGTCGGCGGTGCCGGTCATGCCCGCCAGGCGGTCGTACATACGGAAGTAGTTCTGCAGCGAGATCGTCGCGTAGGTCTGGTTTTCCGCACGCACGCGCACGTTTTCCTTCGCCTCGATCGCCTGGTGCAGACCCTCGCTGAGCCGCCGTCCGTGCAGCGTGCGGCCGGTGTGCTCGTCGACGAGGATGACCTCGCGGCCTTTGACGATGTAATCCTTGTCGCGCTTGTAGAGCGCGTAGGCGCGCACCATGTTCTCAACCCGGTGCAGCAGTTCGCCCTGCTCGTCGTCGTAAAGATTCTCGACGCCCATTCCGGCCTGCACGGCCTCGACGCCCTCGTCGTTGAGCATGACGTTGCGGTGTTTTTCGTCGACCTCGTAGTGCTTGTCGCGTTGCAGCTTGCGCACGACGTCGCGCACGCGCATGAGCACGGTCGGGTCGTCGCGGACCGGGCCGGAGATGATCAGCGGCGTGCGCGCCTCGTCGATGAGGATCGAGTCGACCTCGT
>CALBTQ010000140.1 GCA_937967875.1 uncultured Pseudomonadota bacterium | reverse complement strand
ACCACCGAGATCTACACTCTTTCCCTACACGACGCTCTTCCGATCTGCGGCGAAGAAACGCGCAGCGCATGGCGTCCACGACGTGGTCGTGCCCTTTGCTGTACACGATTTTCCCGTTGGTCAAAACGTAGGTCTGGGAGCAAAGCTGGTCCGTGACCTCCGGATCCTCCTTCGGAAGATGCACTTTCCCGGAGTTCAGAGCCTTGTTGATCAGGTCGGTCATCTCCACCTTGACGCGCTTCTTGATCGGATGTCCGCTCTCGTCCTCGCCCACCGCGATCGAGCCTCCGAAGTCGTACCCCACCAACCGTCCGACGAAATTGTTGTCGCGATATTTGTCCAGCCGCTGCAATTCCTGCTCCACTGCCATACCGTTGCCCCCGCGGTCGATGCCAATGCCCGCGGGATTGTAGATTTGGTCGATCAGGGCGATCATTTCCGATACGGCCGTATAGGGCACGCGCTCGGCATGCACGCGAAGGACGAGGGACAGCGTCTCGCTTGCGTCCTCCTCGAAAAGCAACAATTCCGTCGGGTCGTTCGTGTAGCCCAAATCGCCGCCCAACCAGAACCTGCCGTGCCCGCCTGGAAGGTTGAGTAAAGTCTCCAGGCGCTCGCGCACCTCCCGTTCGTTCCTCAGGCCGTCGAGCGCCTCGCCCGATATGTCCACCCGCCGGTACTCGGGCAGGTCGGTCGCTGCCCTCGTGACCTGCCGCGCGTTGAAGGCGCCATAGGACGGCTGCCCATGCTCGCCCGCCACCTCGTGCTGCCAGCCGGGCGTGTTTTTTCCACCGTAAAATTCCAGAAGGTCCTTCTCCCGCTCCTTGGACCAGTCCGGTGCGATCCACGATGGCCAGCGAAAAATCCGCCATCGCTTGCTGTTGGTGATCTCGTAGTAAGGAGTGTTGCGAAGGCCGTTGGGGGTTGAATAAACCCTGAAAGTCCCTCCCGCGTTCAAGCATTGGCGGATGGCCGACCAAGCGCGCTTCGACAACCACGCGGCCTCGTCCACCGCCAACAAGTCGACATGCAAAGAGCGGAACACGTCGCCGTGGTCCCCGGCCGGTCGGAAATAGAGGGCGCACCCGTTTCGGAAAATGACCTCGAAGTAGGGGTGATGTTTGATCCGCAATCCGCCGCCGGGCTTCACGGCCACGTTGCCTCTCAGAATTTCGTTCTGCGCCAGTTGAAACTCCACCTCCTCCGAGATCATGTTGAGTTGCCCCTGGTACGGCGCGGCGACCAGCACCGATTTCCCCCGATTGATGAAGGTGTAATGCAAGAGGTGCGTGCTCAAGTTGACGGTTTTGCCCACCGATCGCCCGTCCAGGTGGGCGATATTCGTATCCGTGCAGCGAAGGTCCAAGACCTGGTAATCCCGATATCGCCTTCGGCTCCCGTCGCGGTTGACCAGCATCCTCTCGCCCCACGCAACCGGGTCGAACATGAACGCGCAGTATTCCGCCATCTCCGCGGTGATCTCCATCGCCGAATTCGATTCGTTGCTCGGCGCCTGTTTCATGATCGCATCCCCCTTTTGTGATCAGCCAACGTGGGAGTCCGTCATGATCGCGGCCTCATCCTCTTCATCGTCGGCCGATGTCTTTTCCGCTTCCGTTATGTGCCCGCAATTCAGGCAACGCCAACGACCGTCGGCCTCAAGCGCGTGCTTTGTTGAAAAACCGCAACGAGGGCAATTGCGCTCGTCGGTCTCGATTTGAGAGTCCTCCCTTCCATCGCCCGCTCCGTCCTCTCCCAATCGCGCCCGCAGGGCCGCGTAAAGATCCGCGTAGGTCAAACCTTGCCCGTCCGAAATTGCATCCCGGCTGGCGCGCGTGGCCTTCAGTTCTTTCATTAAATCTAAAATTTGCTTAATCATCCCACCGTAGGCCGCGTGCTCCGCCCCCTTCATCACCGCCTGGTCCACCTTGACCGAGATTAAGGAAAGAAGATGCACGATCTGCTCGTCGAAAACATCCACCTGGCCCAGCGCGTCCGTGAACGCCTTTCGCTTCTCCTCGTAGATCGGCTCTTCCTCCGGACGCAGCCGTGGGCTGTACGCGCCGTGCTTGAGCGCGTTGGCGTTCGATTTGGGGGCGCCGGCGGACTTCGCTGAATCGGCACGATTGTCGCCTCCATCGCCGGTCCTATCCGCGTTATGAAACCGGCAGTAATCGGCGTTTTTTACGGCGGGCTGCCGGCAGCGCTCGCCCGTCCGCTTCGATATCGCTTGGCATTGTCTCGCCTGCGAAACCGTCATCCTCTTTTCCTTTCCGCTCCCGCCGGGAGCAGGAAATTTCAGTTCATGGACGTCGCATATCCCATTCGGCACACAGCGCCCAGGAAGAACGAACCTCCAATCCACCCGTAAAGAATAAGGAACCCCCTCGACGAAAGGCAACGTCGCGAGATGGTAAAATCGTTTTATGGATTTTTCACACGTTCCGGCAAGGTTTGAATGAGGTGAAAACAAATCCGATCTCCTTCGGTGTTCCATGACCTTGATGTTGCGTGGCCCGCCAAGGACCGCGCCGAGTCAAACCGCGTTCCACCGGGAAAATTATTGGGTTATATTTATACGAGCAAGATCGTGAGGTGTGCGAATCTTTGGGACGAATATGCGACAATGGAAACATCAGCAAGAGGGAAGACGAAACCGCTTTGTTGCAAGCGCCAACCCAACGGGTCATAGTAAAAGGCCCTTTACTTTCCACAAGGATTAGTTAAGAATGTTTTACCAGTGGAGGTGCCAGATCGGAAGAGCGTCGTGTAGGGAAAGAGTGTAGATCTCGGTG
>CALBTQ010000139.1 GCA_937967875.1 uncultured Pseudomonadota bacterium | reverse complement strand
TCGTATTCGGTGACTGGAGTTCAGACGTGTGCTCTTCCGATCTTTGTTTGCGGGCCGAGCGCAAAGGCTATTGGGCGTTTGCAGGCTCATTGCGGCAATCCGTGCTTTAAGTCGAATCGGGGACCGAGTTGGCGACTCGGAATGAATGACGCATCCGGTGAGTTTTTCACATACAGATATTTGTGCGGCAAACGGGAACGCGAGAAGCGACCGTAAACGAGCAAATCAAAGCAATAGTATTCAGCCAAGGGGAGGGTCCAACAATGGAAGTGACCAACGTTCGCGTCTTTCCCGTAGAGGAAGAGAAGCTAAAGGCATTTGTAACCGTCACATTCGACAATTGCTTCATTGTTCGAGACATGAAAGTGATTCGCGGCAATAAAGGCCTGTTTGTGGCCATGCCGAGCAAGAAGAAGAAGGACGGGACATTCGGCGAAGTGGCGCATCCGCTCAACGCCGATACCCGGGCCAAGATCGAAGCCGCCGTCCTCGAGGAGTATGAACGCGCCCTCGTGGAACCCCCGGAGATGACCGCGGACGACGAATAATCCGCGGCGTGTATCTGATTCGTACTCACCTGGGGTTGCGACATAATTACGGGGTGTACGCCCCTTCGTTGATACATCGCCACCTGAGTGCTGGGGCGTGGGCAAGTGGTAAGCCACGGGTCTTTGGAACCCGCTATCGTAGGTTCGAATCCTACCGCCCCAGCCATATTTACTCGTTGGACCTCTGAGCCGGCGGCCGGCCATGGATGAAGCGGCATGCCGGCCTGGCCTGACCGGCCGAACAAATTTGTTGGTTTGAAAAAACCGTGAGTGCTCGTGTAACTGACGGTTTTGCGTTTTTGTTTATTCACACCCTTTGATTTCGGGAGAAGAAATATGTCCGCGGGCAAATTGGCCATCCCCAATGCGGAAAGGATCAAGCTCTTCAGCGGCAACGCCCACCGCGCCTTGGCCGAAGCCATCGCCAATCACCTGGATATCCCGCTGGGGCAAGCCAGCGTTTCGCAATTCGCCGACGGCGAAATCAACGTCGAGATCGGCGAAAGCGTGCGTGGGATGGATACCTATCTCATCCAGCCCACCTGCCCCGAAGTCAACAAAAACCTGATGGAACTGCTGGTGATGATGGATGCGCTCAAACGCGCCAGCGCCAAGCGCATCACCGCGGTCATCCCCTATTACGGCTATGCGCGCCAGGACCGCAAGGTCAGCCCGCGCGCGCCGATCACCGCCAAGCTGGTCGCCAACCTGATCACCACCGCCGGCGCCGATCGCGTGATTACCGTCGATCTGCACGCCGGTCAGATTCAGGGATTCTTCGACGTGCCGGTCGACAATCTCTACGCCGCGCGCGAACTGGCGCATGCGTTTGAAAGCTGCATCCAGTGCAACATCTCCGACATCGTCGTGGTCAGCCCCGACGCCGGCGGCGTGCGCCGGGCGCGGTATTTCTCGCGCCTACTGGGCCGCGAATCGGGCCTGGCGATCATCGACAAGCGCCGCAGCGGTCCGGGCCAGGTGGCCAAGATGAACATCGTCGGCGACGTTAAAGGCAAGACGGCCGTGATCATCGACGACATGGTCGATTCGGCCGGCACGCTGACCAAGGCCGCCAACAAGCTTGAAGAGGAAGGCGCGTCCTGCGTCTACGCCTGCGTGGTGCACCCGGTGCTCAGCGATCCGGCGGTCGAGCGCATCAACAATTCGGCGATCCGCGAAATCATCGTCAGCGACACGATCCCGCTGATCGGAGACGCCGCGAAGAGCAAAAAATTCAAAGTCGCCACCGTCAGCCACCTGCTGGCGGAAGGCATTTGGAATATCGTCATGGGAGGCAGCATCAGCAGCCTGTTCCCCGACATCGAAGTGATCAACTAACGACGGGGATAATCCCCGCCGATGACAATCACCCCGGATACCTGCGGCGGCCGGGCCCCGTGGAAACTGGGACAGGAGATGAAAGCAGAATGATTGACAAAGTAAAGTTGACCGCGGAGCTGCGCTCCGGAACCGGCAAAGGCGTCGCGCGCAAATTGCGGGCCGCCGGCAAAATGCCCGCCGTGGCCTACGGCAAAGGCATCGAAACCACCTCGCTGATCCTGGACATCCGGGAAGTGATCGACATGATCCGCACCGGCAACTGGAATCAGGCGCTGATCACTTTGGAACTGCCCGGCAATTCCGAACTGTCGGCCAAGACCTTCATGATCCGCGAGCTGCAGCGTCATCATCACAAGGGCACGCCTTTGTCGATGGACCTGTACGCGATCCGCATGGACGAGAAAGTCACCGTGCAGATCCCCATCGAGCTGATCAACACCGAAAACATCCAGAAACAGGGCGGCGTGCTCGACGTGCTGTTGCGCGCCCTCGAAGTCAAGTGCCTGCCCTCGGCCATCCCGACGGTGATCAAGTACGACGCGATCGGCCTGCACCTGGGCCAGTCGCTGCACGTGTCCGACCTGACGTTGCCCGAAGGCGTGGAAACCGAAATGGATCCAAGTACGCCGATCGCCACGATCGTCGTGCCGCGCGGCGTCGAGGAAGGCAAACCCGGCGAGGCCGCCGAGGCTCCCGCCGCTGAGAAGAAAGAGGAAAAGACCGACTGATGAAGCTCGTTTGCGGACTGGGCAATCCCGGTTTGAAATACGCAAACACGCGGCATAACGTCGGCTTCGCGATCTGTGACAAATTGGCGGCCCACCTCGGCACAACCTTTCGCGCTACGCGTTTTTCGGCCCACTTCGCCGAAGGACGCCACGGCGCGGAAAAAGTCGTGCTGCTCAAGCCGCAAACCTTTATGAATCGATCCGGTGATTCGATTTCGCCGGCGATGGGCTTTTTCCGGGCCGAACCCGGCGCGTTGTTGGTCATTCATGACGATGCCGACCTCGCGCCGGGCCGGATTCTGCTCAAACACGGCGGCGGAACGGCGGGGCACAAAGGCCTCAACTCGCTGCGCGACCGGTTGAATACGCTGGAGTTCGACCGGCTGCGCTACGGCATCGGGCGGCCCGAGGATCCCCGCTTCGAACTGTCGGATTACGTATTGGCACCTTTTACGCAAGCCGAGTTGGAAATGCATCAGGCGCAAATGGACGAAGCTGTGGCAGCCATTGTCCTATGGCTGAACGAAGGGATCGACGCAGCGATGAACGAAATCAACGGCCGGATGTGACCGCTCGGCGAAGAGAGAGTTGTTTCGTATCCATGTGACAGGTAAAGGAGGACTCGAACGATGTGGAGCTTGGACTTTTTACCTGACCTGGTAGCCTTTGTAGCGCCGCTGCTCGGGCTATACGGTCTCTACTATGCCTGGACGGTGTATCAGCGCATTCTGGGCGCTGATCCCGGCAACGAGAAGATGCAGGGCCTGGCGGAAAAAATTCACGCCGGCGCCATGGTCTTCCTCAAACGCGAATACCGCATTCTGGCGATCTTCATCGGTGCGGTGTTCCTGCTGCTGCTGTGGTTCATGGAATTCAAATGGACCGCCTTCGCCTTCCTGTGCGGCGCGGGCGCCTCGATGAGCGCCGGTTGGTTCGGCATGGCCGCGGCCACCCACGCCAACGTGCGCACCAGCAACGCCGCCGCGAAAAGCGGTGCGGGCGAAGCGCTGGCGATGGCCTTTGCCGGCGGCAACGTCATGGGCATGGCGATCGCTTCGCTGGGCCTGTTGGGCCTGGGCCTGTTCTTCTACTATCCCATTTTCGCCGCCGACACCATGGACACCTTCACCAAGTTCTCCAGCATCATCTCCGGCTTCGCCATGGGCGCCAGCTCGATCGCGCTGTTTGCGCGCGTGGGCGGCGGCATCTACACCAAGGCGGCCGACGTGGGCGCCGACCTGGTGGGCAAAGTCGAAGCGGGCATTCCCGAAGACGATCCGCGCAACCCGGCCGTTATCGCCGATAACGTCGGCGACAACGTCGGCGACGTGGCCGGCATGGGCGCCGACCTGTTCGAATCGTACGTCGGTTCGGTCGTCGGTACTGTGGCCATCGCCGCGACGATGCCGTTGGCCGGCATCGACGACGAATACGTTCGCCTGAACTTCATCGCCTTCCCGT
>CALBTQ010000138.1 GCA_937967875.1 uncultured Pseudomonadota bacterium | reverse complement strand
CACCGAGATCTACACTCTTTCCCTACACGACGCTCTTCCGATCTCAGGACACGGACCGCGATTTCTTTTTGACTCCGAACGAAGCCAAAGATTATGGATTGATCGACCAGGTAATGGCCCGGAGGGCCGACATAAAGCCGAATCAAACGAATGGGTGACGAGATGAAACGCAAGAACGGTGACGACCATTCGCACAATCTGCATTGCTCGTTTTGCGGCAAAAGCCAGCGGGACGTGCGCAAGCTGATTGCCGGTCCCAGCGTTTACATTTGCGACGAGTGCATCGAACTGTGCAACGACATCATCGCCGAGGAGAGCCGGCACGAGGAAGAGCGTCCGGACACCAGTTCGATTCCCAAACCCAAGGAAATCAAAGAGGCGCTCGATGAGTACGTCATCGGCCAGCAGGCCGCGAAAAAGGCGCTGTCGGTCGCGGTGCACAACCACTACAAACGCATGTACTACCGCGGCAAGGGCGACGACGTCGAGCTGGAGAAAAGCAACATCCTGATGATCGGGCCGACCGGCTCGGGCAAGACGCTGCTGGCCCAGACGCTGGCCAAGGTGCTGCAGGTGCCTTTCGCCATCGCCGACGCCACCACGCTGACCGAAGCCGGCTACGTCGGCGAGGATGTGGAAAACATCATTCTTTCGCTGCTGCAAAACGCCGATTTCGACATCGAGCGCACCAAGCGCGGCATTATCTACATCGATGAAATCGACAAGATCAGCCGCAAATCCGACAGCCCGTCGATCACCCGCGACGTGTCGGGCGAGGGCGTGCAGCAGGCGTTGCTTAAAATCATCGAGGGCACCGTGGCCCACGTGCCGCCCAAGGGCGGGCGCAAGCATCCGCAGCAGGACTTCCTGCACATCGACACCACCAACATCCTGTTCATCTGCGGCGGCGCCTTCCACGGGCTGGAAAGCATCATCACGCGGCGCACCGGCAAGTCGAGCATCGGCTTCGGCGCCGACGTGCGCAGCACCAAGGAACAGAAAATCGGCGAAATTCTGGAAAAGAATCAGCCGGAAGATTTGCTGAAGTTCGGTTTGATCCCCGAGTTCATCGGCCGCCTGCCGGTCGTCGTCACGCTCCACGAGCTCGACGAGGACGCGCTCGTGCGCGTGCTGCAGGAACCGAAAAACGCGCTGATCAAACAATACCGCAAGCTCTTCGAGATGGAAGGCGTCAACCTGACCTTCTCCGACGGCGCGTTGCGGGCGGTGTCGCGCGAGGCGATGCGGCGCAAATCCGGCGCGCGCGGTTTGCGTTCCATCCTCGAATCGGTGATGCTCGATATCATGTATGACGTCCCCAACCAGGAAAACATCCGGGAGGTGGTCGTCAACGAAGAGGTAATCACTGTCGGCGAGCCGCCGTTGGTCGTTTATGAAAAGAAGGCGGAGCCGGCCTAAGCCGTAAAGGACGGCCCCATGAATGAACGTTCCGTCCCGGAGACGCCCGCCGGCCGCCGCAGCCTGCTGCCGCTGCTGCCGCTGCGCGATCTGGTGATTTTCCCCAATATGGTTGTGCCGCTGTTCGTCGGCCGCGAGCGGTCCATCGCCGCGTTGGAAGAAGCGATGAGCAAGGACAAGCTCATCATGCTTGCCGCGCAGATGGACGCGCGCACCAACGATCCCGAGGAAGACGACGTCTACCGCATCGGCACGATCGGCAAGATCGTCCAACTACTGCGCCTGCCCGACCAGACCGTCAAGGTGCTCGTCGAGGGGCGCCAGCGGGCCAAGATCCACGAGTTTCTGCCCAGCTTCGAGTACTTCCTGGTCTACGCCGAGGAGATTCAGGAGGACGACGAAACCGACATCGAAACCGAGGCGATGATCCGCAGCGTGCACAGCGCCTTCGACAACTACGTCAAGCTCAACAAGCGCGTGCCGCAGGACATCGCGCAGGCGATCACCTCGATCGAAAGCCCCGGCCGGTTGGCCGACGCGCTGGTCGCACACCTGAACCTCAAACTCGAAGCCAAGCAGGAACTGCTCGAGCTGCTCGATCCGGTGCTGCGCCTGGAGAAGATCTTCAGTCACATCCGCACCGAGATCGAGATCCTGCAGGTCGAGCGCAAAATCAAAACGCGCGTGAAAAAGCAGATCGAGCATTCGCAGAAAGAGCAGTACCTCAACGAGCAGATGCGCGCGATCCAAAAGGAACTGGGTGAGCGCGACGAATTCAAAGCCGAGATGCGCGAACTCGAGGAGCGCATCAAAAACAAGAAAATGAGCGAAGAGGGCGTCGAGAAGGTCAAAGCCGAGTTCAAGAAGCTGCGCATGATGAGCCCGCTGTCGGCCGAAGCCGCCGTGGTGCGCAACTACATCGACACGATCATCACGCTGCCCTGGTTCGACAAGACCGAGGACAACTTCGACATCGACGAGGCCGAGCGCATCCTCGACGAGGATCACTACGGGCTGGAGAAGGTCAAGGAGCGCATCCTCGAATACCTTGCCGTGCAAAAGCTCGTCGGCAAACTCAAGGGCCCGATCCTGTGTCTGGTCGGTCCGCCGGGCGTGGGCAAAACGTCGATCGGTAAGTCGATCGCCCGCGCGGCCGGCCGCAAGTTCGTGCGCATGAGCCTGGGCGGCGTGCGCGACGAAGCGGAGATCCGCGGTCACCGGCGCACCTACATCGGCTCGATGCCGGGCAAGATCATGCAACAGATGAAAAAGGCCGGGGCGAACAACCCGGTGTTCATGCTCGACGAAGTCGACAAGATGTCCAGCGACTTTCGCGGCGACCCGACCAGCGCGTTGCTTGAGGTGCTCGACCCCGAGCAGAACCACGCCTTCAACGATCATTACCTCGATCTGGATTACGATTTGTCCGAGGTGATGTTCGTCACCACGGCCAACACGCTGCACGGCATTCCGCCCGCGTTGCAGGACCGCATGGAGATCATCCGCCTGCACGGCTATACCGAGGACGAGAAACTGGAGATCGCCAAGGGCTTCCTCGTGCCCAAGCAGAAGGAGGCCAACGGCCTGGCCGAAAAGGACGTGGCCTTCACCGACGGCGCGTTGCTCAACGTGGTGCGCCACTACACGCGCGAGGCCGGCGTGCGCAACCTCGAACGCGAGATCGCGTCGATCTGCCGCAAGATCGCGCGGCGGCTGGCCAAGGCCGGTCACGCCGACGACAGCGTGCGCGTGGCGGAAAAGTCGATCGCCAAATATCTGGGCGTGCAGCGGTTCCGCATCGAGGAGATTGAGCCGCAGGACATGATCGGCCTGACCAACGGCCTGGCCTGGACGCAGGCGGGCGGCGAACTGCTGGCCGCCGAGGTCGCCGTCGTGCCCGGCAAGGGCAAACTGTCGATCACCGGCCAGCTCGGCGACGTCATGCAGGAAAGCGCCCGCGCGGCGCTGGCCTACGTGCGCAATCGCGCCGCGCGGCTGGGCATCCCCACCGATTTTTACGACAAGACCGACATCCACATCCACATTCCCGAAGGCGCGATCCCCAAAGACGGGCCGTCGGCGGGCATCACCATCACCGCGGCGATCGTCAGCGCGCTGCTGAAAATCCCCGTGCGCCGCGATGTGGCGATGACCGGCGAGATCACTCTGCGCGGACGCGTGTTGCCCATCGGCGGGCTCAAGGAAAAGCTCGTCGCCGCGCAGCGCGCCCACGTGACCAAGGTGCTCATCCCCAAGGACAACGAGAAGGACCTCTCCGAGGTGCCCAAGAACATCACGCGCGGCGTGACGATCGTTCTGGTCGAGAACATGGACACCGTGCTGCGTCACGCGCTCGCGGTGGAGAATCCGGAAGACCTGTTCATCGAGCCGGGCGAACGCGCCGAGCCCGTCGCGCCCCACACCGACCGCACGGCGGAGTTGTTGTAGTTATTTACACAACCTTCGTCATCCTGAACTTGTTTCAGGATACGGCCGCAATCACGCACAGCTTTCACCGGGAGCGAAAACTGTGGCACACGGAAAAAATCGTCATTCTTGGTGGGCCATACTTTAGGTGTGCTGGTCCAATGTTCATTCCGACGGAGACATGCCGGCGGCATGTCGATTGGCCTGTCCGCCGTAGCTTTAACGGAGGA
>CALBTQ010000137.1 GCA_937967875.1 uncultured Pseudomonadota bacterium | reverse complement strand
ACCGAGATCTACACTCTTTCCCTACACGACGCTCTTCCGATCTGTCGGTGACGTGGATGCGTGGATAGCGGCCGCGCGTCACGTGGGCGAACAACGCCGAGGCGAGGCGGTCGATTTCCGGCGTGACGTGGGCGAGCGCGGCGGTGCGGAAGGTGCGCAACGCCTCGACGCAGGCCGCCAGATCCTCCAGTCGCGCCAGCCGCTCGGCGACGGTCTGCCGCTGCTTGTCGTCGCGCGCGAGTCGTTGCCGGCGCTCGTCGATCGTCGCGTCGATTTTGCCGCGCTCGCTTTTGTGTTCGCCAAGAATCCGCACCGCGTCGTTCATCGCCTGCGCGGCCATCTGCGACGCCTCCGCCGCCGCGCGCAGTTCGTTTTCGTCGAAGGGCAGCGCGTTCAATTGTTCGGTGAAAGCCGCCAAGGCGACGCGCAATTCCTCGCGCAGTTTTTCTTTATCGGCCAGATCACGTTCGACGGACTCACGTCGTTCGAGCTTGGCGGTCAACGCGGCATAACGCTCATGCGCCGACTGCAACCCGCTCACCTGAGCTTGCGCGGCCGTCAACGCCGCCGCGTCGAAAGGCGCTTCGCCGAAGTCGCGCAACGCCTGATCGGCAATCTGAAAATTCTGGATTGCCTGATCCGCCGCGCGTTGCGCCTTGGCGAGTTCGCTGTCGGCGGCCTTGGCCAGTTGCGTTTGCTGTTGCGCGTGCGCCTGCGCCTCGTCGGCTTTTTTCTTATCGTCCTCGGCTTGTTGCAGCTTCGCTAATATTTCGTCGTGTTCATCTTGCGCGCGACGCAATTCCTGTTCCTGCAGAGCGCGCAGCTCGTCGGCCATCTCGTCGAGGATATGCCGATAGTCGCCCTCCAACGGACGATTGCAGGTCGGACACTTCGCCTGTTCGCCCAGGGTTTCGATCAACGTGCGTTTGCGCTCACGCTCGTTGATGCGCTCCCGGATGGCGGCAATCGTCTTGGTCGCGGCGCGCTCCTTCGCTTGCGCTTGTTTAAAATCCGCCGTCGCCTTTTCGTTTTGCGTTTGCACGGCGGCCAGCGCCGCATCGACCTCGCCCATGGCTTCTCGCGCAGCCTTGCGCCGCGTCAACTCCTCGTTGGCTTGGGTAAGATTTTTTTCGCGCTCGGTCCGTTGCGCCATCAACGCCTCGCGGCGATTGAAGCGCTCGCGCGCGGCGATCAACGCGTCCTTTTCACGCACGGCGGCCTGATAGGTTTGCTCGTCGGCGGCGAGCTTCACGCTCTCCTTTTCCATTGCCTTCAGGTCGTCCAATTCATTTTGCAAAGCGGTAAGCGAAGATTCATTGGCTTCCGCTCGCGCTTGCGTCGACGATTTTTGGCGCTCGATTTTTTCGCGCTCGTCCTTGCGCGTCTGCAAAGCGTCGCGCGATTTCTCCGCGTCTTGATACGCCTGGCGCGTGTGTTTTACCGCCGCGTCGGCCTGGGCGATTTGTTCGTCGAGCGTGCGCGCGGTTTCTTGCGCGATGGTGATTTCCTCATGCAGCGCGGCGCGCGTCGGCTCGTCGAGCAGCGCGCTTTGCATGCCCTCGATGATCTTCTGCAAATCGTTCTGATCGGTCTTCGCCGCTCGGTGAGCCTCGTCGATGCGATCCAACCCGAGCATGCGCCGCACATGACTTTTGCGCACCTCGCCCTGATCGCTGCTGAGCGCCGCCAGTTCCTTTTGACGCGCGAACACCGAGCGCACAAAGGCGGTTTCGTCCAGCCCCAGCAGCCGCGCGACCTGCTCACTAACCGGCTTATCCTGCTCGGCCAGCACGCGCTCGCCCTCGTCAAGCAATGTCGCTTTATGCGTGAGCGCCTTGCCGCGCAGTTCGCGCCGCACGCGGAAGCGCTCGCCGCGCACGGAAAATTCCGTCTCGACCTCGACCGGCTCCTTGGCCGGCGCGCCGGCGGTGCGGATCATCTCCTTGTCGAAGGGCATCTTGCCGTACAGCGCGAACAGCAGCGCGTCGAAGAGCGACGATTTGCCCGCGCCGTTCGCGCCGATCACGCCGATCAAACCCTGCGTGGGAAATTCGATGTCCACCGCGCGGTAGCTTTTGAAATTGCGCAGGGCCAGGCGGTGGAGAATCATCGCTCGGCCTCCGCGAGGTACTTGCGGCCCAACGCGAGCACGCGGGCGCGGCGTTCGGGATCGGTCAGCGTTTGTTCCAGATGATCGGCGAACAGATTGGGCAGCGAGACGGTCGCCAGTTCGACGACCTCGAGTTTGCTCGCGCCGCCGACGAACGAACGCGTGATCAGCGTGGCCGGCGCGGCGGTGAACGGTTCGCTTAAACGGCGGTTGGTCAGCCCCGCCGCCTGCGCCGGATCCAGCCCGGCCAGATGCAGCCGCACCATCGCGCCGTCGAGCGCCAGCGGCTCGGCCTGTTGCGCGATCGCCGCAAGAATTTCCGCATCGGTTTTCGCGTGGCAATCCTCGACGATCAGCTTGTACTGCGGGCGAATGGCCAACGGTTGGAACGTCGCTTGCGGTTGTGCCGGATCGGCCAGATCGACCAGCATCCAACCCTTTTGCTTGTCAAGTTCGCGCTCGCCGATGTGCTCGGTCGAGCCGCTGTAGGCGGCCAGTCCCGGCCCGCTGAGCACGCGGTGGCCGTGCCAGTGGCCCAACGCGGTGTAGGCGAAGGCGGCGAATTTTTCGCGGCGCACGCCCTCGATCACCTGCTCGCCGAACTCCTCCATCATGAACTTCGCGCCGACCGACGCGTGCAGCGCGAGCACGTTGAGCGCGCCGGGCACGGGCGCGAGCGCGTCATAGGCGGCAAAGAATTCGTCGACGTCCAGCAGGTGCGGCACGCCGTGCACGACCAGTTCGCCCAGGCGCACCGACTGCACTTGCGGGCGATAGAGCGGATGCACGCCGGGGATGCTTTCCAGCGCGGCGAGAATCGGTCCGGTGAACGCGGTGCGCGGCGCGTCGTGATTGCCCGCGAGCACGACCACGGGCAGCCCCGCGTCGGTCAGGCGTTTGAGGCCGGCCAGCCCATGGGTGAGCGCGCGATTGGTCGGGCTGGCGCGGTGAAACAGATCGCCCGCGTGCACCACCGCGTCGACGCGCGCGGCGATGATCGCCTCGATCGCCCGGTCGAACGCGTCGTAAATGTCGCGCTCGCGCAGCGGCACCCCGTCGTCGCCGATGACGCTCAGATCGGCGTAGCCCAGGTGCGTGTCGGACAGATGGGCGATCTTCACTGCGCGGCTCCGAGGATTTTGTGCACGACCTCGTCGAGCGCGTCGACCAGTTGAAAGCCGGGGGCGAAGGCGACCATTTTCCCCTTGAGGAAAAACGCGGTCGCCGGCACGCCGCGCAACTGCACCGCCTGCGCGATGCGGGGCGCGTCGGTGGCGCGGGCGTGGAAGCCCAGCAGATCGTCGGGATGACGGCGGAGCAATTCGAGCGCGTTGGGCGCCATCTTTTTGCAGAACGGGCACGTGTCGGACCACAGAAAAAGCATCACCGGCTTGTCGGCCTGCAGCACTTTTTCAGCGAAGTCCTCGTCGGCAATCTGCGTGAAGGACGCTTCCGGTTTCTTTTCTTTTTTGCTGAACCAACCCATGGTTTACGCTCCCATTTTCGGCGTCGGCGGCGGCGGAAGATCGCCCGGCGCTTTTTTCCGCGTGGCGATTTTAGCCGCTTCGTAACGTACCGGATGACGATTCTCGCGCAACAATTTGGCCGAGAGAAAATACGCGTCGACGCCCGAGCCGGCCCACACGAGCACCAGCATGACGATCCAACGCACGACGATCGGCAGCAGGCGCGGCGCGTTGTGCGTCGCGTCGCCGGTGATGTCCAGGTGCGCCATCAGTACGGCCTGAAACGGACCGGTGAACTGCACGACGAAACCGGCCAGAGATCGGAAGAGCACACGTCTGAACTCCAGTCACCGAAT
>CALBTQ010000136.1 GCA_937967875.1 uncultured Pseudomonadota bacterium | reverse complement strand
AGATCGTATTCGGTGACTGGAGTTCAGACGTGTGCTCTTCCGATCTGGATAGTGGTCGTTCTTGGCCATCAACTCGCGTTCGAAGGCGGTGTTGAGGTTGGTTTCGGTATCCTTGACGATGCCGCGCAGCTTCAGCGCGTTGCGGCAATGGACCGCTTCGGCCTCGGCGATGGCGCGGAACATGTGTGCGATCTGCGCATAGCCGTCCTTGTCGGCCTGGTCGGCGAAAGCGCGATTGCGAAAGAACGCTTCGGCTTCGCCCTGGAATGCTTTCTTCAAATTGGCATCGGTCTTTTCACTCATTCTGCGGCTCCCTTGGTTTATCCTTCGGCCAACAACTTTTTGCGGCGTTCGTTGAGAATGTGCCAGTGATCCTTTTCGTACTCAATGAATTGATCGAGTAGGGCCACGTCGCGCTCATGAACGAATTTTTTGGTTTCGGTGAAATAAAAAATGGCGTTTTCCTCGAATTTCATCGCCATTTCCAAAAATTCGATCGCGCTGGAGACGCCGCTGATCAGCGATTCGATGCCCGCCTCGTCGGTCAGGATGCGCCGATCGGCCACCGATTGAATGTAATCGTAATACTCCTGATCGAAGCAGCAGGTCTGCTGATCTTCCTTCTCCAGTTCCTCCATGATGCGGCGATAGGCGCGCTCGTGCTCCAATTCGTCCTGCGCCAGACGCAACAGGACTACCTTGAATTCCTCATCGGTGGTCAGATTCGCGGCTTTGGTATAGAAAATATGACCGTTCCGCTCCAACTGGACGCCGATGCGGCAGATTTCCACGACACTGTATTTACTGGGCATATTTCCACCTCGGATCACATTCGTTTGGGTTGTCGTTCGCCGATACCGCACGTAGATTTGCTTGTCAAGGCAAACGGCGATTCCGCGTCGATGAGCTCAACGGCTGTTCTCTTTGGCGCAGCCGCAAGTGCATTTATCTTCGCGCGCCTCGCGATTGAGGCGCTCGTACAGCGCGATTTGCTCGGACATGCTCAGCCGGGGCATTTGCTTTTCCATCCCCAGGCACGAGGCGCAACGCGCGTCGCTGCACCACTGACAAACCCGGCAATCGGCGCAGGGATGTTTTTTCAGCGAGTTATCCGCTTGCGAGGAGTTCACATCCTCTCCGTTTGCTTAAGGACCGACGTGGAGCATGTCCTCCTGTTCCTCGAACCAAAGCGGCGCCTTTTTGTAGAAATTCAACTCGCCCACGAGCATCCGTTCGTGCCCCTTCTCAAACTCCACGAGGTAATCGAGCATCCGTTTGCCGCGGGGGTCGGTGCTGGTCTTGGCCGCGGCGGCGTACAACTTTTGCGCATCGCGTTCGGCTCGAATCGCATAGTTCAACGCGTCTTCCAGGGAGGCCTTGTCCCAGTCGAACGATTCCGGTTGTTTGTATTTGCCTTGCGGCACGGGAATTTTCGTCTCGCCGGTCAGGCGTTTGTATTCCATCTGCAACAGCGCGCGATGCCGGCGCTCTTCCTTGGCCAGGGTCAGGAAGCGATCCTGAATGATGGGATTGGGAATGCGCGCGGCCATGTCGCGGTAGAACTTTGCCGCGTCGATTTCCTTTTTGATTGCCACGCCCAGAATTTCAATAACCGTCAGACCGGCATACAGTTGAGCCATATCAATCCTCCACGTAAGCGCTGTATTCCACATCGAACCAATAAAACGATTCGATGATCGCGTTCTTTTCCGCGCTGAGGGTTTCGTAGTGCCCCCATTCCTGCTTGGCCAGTTCCACGCTCAACCGCCGCAGGGCGGAGTCCTGCGTGCTTTGGGCGGTGAGTTCATAGAATTTGGCCGCGGCCGTTTCGGCGTCCAGGGCCAGATCCAGCGCCTGCACCGCGCCCGCCTGCTTTTTGATCACCGGAGGGTGTACGTCGACCTGCTTCTCGTCGATCGCAAACGGTTTGGAACTGATCGCATTCCAGAGCGTCTCCAGTTGTCGGCGGTGGTTGGCTTCATCGACGGCCAGATCGGCGAAGACGTGCGCCGCTTCCGGATTCTGGATCGTCTCGGCCAGGCTCCGGTAGAAGCGGTGGGCGCTTTCCTCTTTGTGAATCGCATAGGACAACAACTCGCGCTCGTCGGTAAATTGCAGCGGCATATTCGCGCCTCCGGTTGATGATACTAAATAGATAATTACCACAACTTGCCCGCCGCGCAAGGTGCACGCTCGTTCAGCGGCAAAATTTCAGCCGTTTTTGCCTGTTCTGGGGCGGTTTCATTTTTTAAAATGAAGAGTCAATTATATGCTTGACAAGCCGCCGTCCCATCCATAGGATATGCGCCACTTTTGAGCCGTTAGCTCAGTCGGTGGAGCAACGGACTATTAATCCGTAGGCCCAGGGTTCGAGTCCCTGACGGCTCATCTACCCAGCCTACTGGGTAACGCTTTTTCGCAACTGAGACCCCATCGTCTAGCCCGGTCAGGACACCGGCCTTTCACGCCGGCAACACGGGTTCGAATCCCGTTGGGGTCGCTTTTTTATCGAGGTCGTTCTTCGGAGCGGCCTCTCTTTTTTCCGACACACTCGGCGCAACGGGCTTGACCATCGGCAGGTTCGCCGTTAATGTCCAGTTAGTTTTGTACCAAACTATTATCCGCTCGATCATCGTTTGTTGCGACAACCGGCATTCTCGAGTGAAAGGACGGTAACCACCCCATGGATCTGAGAATCAACCGCGCCGTTCGTCTGCAAGACGATCGTTCCTTTATGCGGCGGCAATTGTTCCGCCTGTTCGCGCTCAACTCGGTCGATGCGATCAAGTTCTACTATTTCATGGGCGAGAAGTCGCAGCTTCCGGTGATCGGGCGTGCGTTCAAGACGCTGATGGAGCAGTATTACAAGCACGTCCATACCGCCGCGGTGAAGCTGCCGTTGCGCGACATCGAAGAGGTCATCAACGCCACCGAACACATTTCGGTCGGACCGTGCGTGTGCCGCGCCGTTTTCGATGCGGGCTGCGATGCGCCGGTCTTCACTTGTCTGAAGATCAACTACTTTTCCAAGTTCATCACCGCCATGGAAAAGATCGCGGGTAAGTTGCGCACCGAACGCGGGTTAAAGATCGGCAACGCCAAGAGCAAGGCGCTGACCAAGGAAGAGGCCCTGGAAATTGTGCGCAACGCGCGCGAACACGGCCTCGTTTTTTCGTTGGAGTCGTGCATCGAGCCGTATCAATACAGCATCTGTTCGTGCTGCACGGATTGCTGCATCGAACTGAATATGCGTTACAAGTTCGGCATGGATGTTTCGCCGCGCGGTCCCTATGAGCCGGTCGTCGAAACGGACAAATGCAAAGCCTGCGGCGTTTGCGTCGAGAAATGCCCCGTGCAGGCGATCGCGTTGGTCGACGACCGAGCGACGATCGACCTGCATCGATGCCTGGGTTGCGGCATTTGCGCCGAACAAGGCAAGCGCGGCGCGTTGACGATGGTCCTTGACGAAAGCCGGATTCCGGCATACGCAAAGCCGGGCCCGGCGAAACTGACCTATGTCTTTTTGTTGTCGTTCACCACGTTCCTGGTGTTCACCGGATATAAAATGACGCACCGGAGCGAGAACGTGAAATACAACCTGGCGGCCCCGCGGCCCAGCGACGTGATTCAATGAAAGTCGGCTCCACCAACTTCCTCTTCGTGCTGTCCAAGATTCGTCAGCAGCAGTTCGCCTTTCTGGAAAGCGCGTTGGCGGCGCGAGGCGTCGACGACATTTCTCCTTCCTATGGCGACATTCTCTTCGTGCTGGATCAGCGCGGTCCGCTGTCGTTGCAGGAGATCGCGCGCCTGACGATGAAGGACAAGTCCACCGTCTCGGCGGTGATCAAGCGGCTGGAAGTGGGCGGCTATGTCGTGAAAAAGAGAAACGACGAGGATTCGCGCTTCGTCTCGATCGGCTTGACCAAAAAGGCGAATGTGTTGCGTCCGATCATGTGGGAAATCTCCCGGGCGATGAACGGCGGACTGTTCGACGGCTTGAGCGAACGCGAGAAAAGCGATCTCTTCCGCCTGATCGGCAAGGTCTATGCGAATACCTCCCGCCCGGAAGGAAATGCGGAAAAGAAGACCTGACCGCCGCAGATAGGCGACCGCCGTTGCTCTCTTATTATTCCTGAATCGACATCCAATGGATTTTTGCCGTACAATTCTTCACTACCATTTTTCGGGAGTTGACGATGGTGCAGTGCCCGATTTGCGGGTTTACCGGGAATTCATTTGACGATTATGGCCGGCCGTTGCGAGCAAGCGTGCTGTGCCCGTCCTGTCGTTCGTTGGAGCGGCATCGGTTGATCTGGTTGTTTCTGCAGAGGAACGACTTGCTGGATAGGCGGATGAATCTACTGCACTTTGCACCGGAACCCTGTTTTCGCGGCCCGTTCAGTCAACTGCTGGGCGAAAACTACATCACCGCCAATATTGAGCCGGGCAAGGAGTCGCTGACCGTCGACATCGCCGCCATGCCCGAGGTGCCAACCGCTTCTTTTGATGCGGTTATGGCCAATCACGTGTTGGAGCACGTGCACGAGGACCGCCGCGCCATGGCCGAAATCCGGCGCGTCATGCGGCCGGACGGGTGGGCGTTGATCACTGTGCCTTATAATTTCGATCGTTTGACCGAGGAAGAGGACCCTGACGATCCATATTCTCCCGAAGAACGCGAAATGGCTTTCGGGCAGCTCGATCATGTGCGCTATTACGGTATGGATGTCATCGATCGTTTACGTGAAGCCGGCATGAGTGTTGCGTCGGTCGAACTGTTCGATGATTTGTCCGCCGACGAAAGGGCGCTCTATCGTGTGGAAAGAGAAACCATCTTCTTCTGTCGGCATCATTAAAGCTGATCAGGGCGTGCTCAGCAGCGTCAGCCCCAGCTTGCGTTTGAGCAACACGGCCTCGGTGCCGTCGGGCATCGGCCAGACGCCCTTGATGCTGAACTTCTCGGCCAGTTCCGGCGGATAGGTTTCCAGAAATTCGAAGGCCGCGGGCAGGTTCTGATAATCGATGTTCTTGTCGGCGAAGGTGTAGATCTTTTTATAGGGGCGACGGAAGAGTATGTATTCGAAGGTCGGATAATAGACCGACGATTGCGGATCGAAAATCGATTCGTCCGGTCCCCATTGCGTGTAGACCGAGATGTTGACGTTGCGCAAATTGGCCAGATACCAGACGTTCGACCAGGAAAAGAGGTGATCGTTGTCCATCGCCAGAACCTTGATCGCGTTGTTTTCGCCGATTTTCTTTTTAATGCCCGCAAACATCGCGTCGGCGATTTCATCCAGTTTCCAGTCGGCGGTTTGGGGCACCATATAGAAGTGTGGTTCGTTTTTAAACCAGTGAGAATCGGTCATGCGTCCATACTTGCCCGGCAACGACAAGATCGGAAGAGCGTCGTGTAGGGAAAGAGTGTAGATCTCGGAGGTCGCC
>CALBTQ010000135.1 GCA_937967875.1 uncultured Pseudomonadota bacterium | reverse complement strand
GATCGTATTCGGTGACTGGAGTTCAGACGTGTGCTCTTCCGATCTGCCATGAACGACGCCCCGGTCATTTTAATTCACGTGTCGCACCTGACGCGAATCAAGTTCAATCTCTCGGGCATTTACCCGGTCATGCCCTTGGGCATCGCCGCCCTGGGCGCGGTGCTCGAGCAGGCCGGCGTGCCCGTGCAATTGATCGACCTGAACCTGCCCGAAAACCGCGGCTTCAACCCGGTGGTCGATTTGCCGCCGCACGTGCGCTTCCTCGGCCTGTCGGCGACGATCTTCTCCGCGCCCGAGGCCGCCGAACTGGCCGCCCGAGTACGCGCCGCCCGGCCGGATATCCCGCTGGCGCTGGGCGGGCCGATCAACGTGTTCGACCACGACACGCTCGACCGGCGTCTGTCGCGCGTCGACGCCTTCGTTTTCGGCGAGGGGGAAGGCGTCATCGAACGACTGGCGCGCTGCGATTTTTCCCCGTCGGCGCTGCGCGAATTGCCGGGCGTCGGCTATCGCGAACACGGACGCTTCGTCGTCAATCGGCCCGCGCCGCCGGTCGATCCGGACTCCCTGCCCTACGCGGCGCGCCATTTGCTGCCCCGCCGTCGCTACACGATGCACCCGCCCTTCGGCCTCTACCCGCCGGTGGCCATCGTCGAAACCGCGCGCGGCTGTCCGTACGCCTGCACGTTCTGCTCGTTGCCCAAGGTGCACCGCCAGCGGTCGATCGATCACCTGCTCGGCGAAATCCGCGAGCTGGTGCGTATCGACGACATTCACGAAATTCACTTTGTCGATCCGACCTTCACCGTCGATCGCACGCGGACGCTGGCGTTGTGCGCGGCCCTGGCCGCCGAACCGTACCGGCTGGCCTGGTCCTGTAAAACGCGCGCCGACCTCGTCGACGACGAACTGTTATCCGCCATGCGCCGCGCCGGCTGCTACATGATTTCCTACGGGCTCGAATCGTTCAACGACGAGGCGCTCGACGCGTTGAGCAAAGGCTACGCCGCCCAGACCGCCATCGACTCCCTGCGCGCCACGACGGGCGCCGGCATTCGTACGCTCGCCTATATGTTGGTGGCCAATCCCGGCGACACGACCGCGTCGATCTGCCGCTCGGTGCGGATCCTGCGCAACGAAGGCGCCGACTACGCGTTGTTTTCCGGCCTGCTGCCCGATCCGCAGGCGCCGCAAATCCTCGCCGCGTGCGACACCGGCCGCCTGACCCATTTGGAAATCGAAGAGGTCTATTTCGATCGCCGGCCGCTGGCGGACCGCGACAACCTGGCCGGCTTCACGCGCAAACAGGTCCGGCGCTGGGTCGGCATGTCCTTCGTGCTGTTTTACTTTCACCCGCTGTACCTGCTGCGCCGCCTGACGTCCATCCGCTCGCTCCACGAAATCCGCCTGTTGCTTTCCGGTTTCTGGAATCTGCTCAAGGATCTGGGGCGCGGTCTGACCCGCACGGAAAAAACCAAAAGCAAGGACAACATCGCCGATCTGGTTCATTACACCTGAAACCGCCGCCAATTGCGTATCCGCCGCAACTTATGATTGAAAACACGCCTGCATCCGAGTACATTGGACGTTCCGGTGTGTGCTTTGCCGGCTGTCACAGCCGTCGCATTTGGTTGAAAACCCTTGTGAATAAAGAGCGGGTGGTTGCCATGGTGGAAGTAAAAGTAGCGGCCAAAGGCATTCGTAAAATTATGTTCGTCCGTCCGCCGGGACGTTTGTGGCCGATCATCAACGAATCGGACAACTTCTTGCTGCCGCTCGGTTTCCCCTGCCTGGCCGCTTATCTGCGCGACCGGATGCCGGAAATCGAAATCAAGATCATCGACTGCCTGCCGTTGCAGATCGGCTGGAAGAGCCTGCGGCGGATCATCCGCGAGTACCAACCCGACGTTTTCGGCGTCGGCGACATGATCATCTACATGCAGGAAGGCATCCGCGCCTGCCAGATCGCCAAGGAAGAGGCGCCCGGCGTCGTCACCGTCGGCGGCGGCCACTTCCACAGCCACATGCCCGAGTACTCGCTCAACCAGTACCCGGTGCTCGATTACATCATCCGCTGGGAAGGCGAAGAGGCGTTTCATCAGTTGATTAAAACGCTGCGAGACGGCGGCGACTTGAGCCGCGTGGGCAACCTGGCCTACCGCGACGAAAACGGCGCCGTGCAAACGACCAAACCGCTGCCGTTGATCGACCCGCTCGACGAACTGCCCATCCCGGCTTACGACCTGGTGCCGGTCACCAAGTACTCGCCCTTCGGCAAACTGTGGCCCAAGGCGATCACCATCCAGGGCAGCCGCGGGTGTCCATACAACTGCAACTTCTGCGCCTGGACCGCGCTGGAAGGCGACCATGTCGAAATCAACGGAAAAATCAAACCCGTGCCGGTCTACCGCGCGAAAAGCGCCGAGCGCATCCTCGAAGAAATCGACTTGCTCTACAACAAATACGACGTGCGTTACCTGTTCTGGGCCGAAGGCACCTGGAACTACGACAACGACATGATGGACAAGCTCTCCGAAGGCATCATCAAGCGCGGTTACAAGCTGGGTTGGTGGGCCTTCACCCGGGCCGACAAGCTGCTGGAGCAGGAACGACTCGGCATCCTGGAAAAAATGGTCCGCGCCGGCTTCTCGCCCGCGTTGTTCGGCGGCGAGCGGCCGGAAAACAGCGAGCTGGATTTCATCGGCAAAACCGGCCTGACTTCCGACGCGCTCATGGACGCCTGCCACCTGCTCGAACGCAAATACCCGACGGTCTTCCGCCAGTCGACGTTCATCACCGGCATCCGAACCGAAACGCCCGAAACCATGTACCACCTGGGCAAATATTCGCGCGACTGCCACCTCGATTTCGCCGCCTATCACCCGGTGATGCCCTATCCGGGCACGCCGTTGTTTACCGAGGCGAAGCAAAAAGGCTGGATCGAGGAGTGGGACTTCAGCAAGTACGACATGTTCTATCCGATCATGTCGTCCGAAACGATGACGCGCGAGCAGATCGCCACGATCAACGAAAAGCTGTACCTCAGCTTCGTTCAGCGTCAGCCGCTGCGTTACCTGCGGGGCATGCTCAGCCCGATCCGCATCCGCCGCCGGCTGCATTGGTGGTTCATGACCAGCATGATCCGCGTGGTGCTGCTCGACTTGTGGCGGGCGATTCGCGGCAAGAAGAGCTTCGACGGTTTCGCCGCAACCAGCAAACTGTGGAAGCCCACGTGGTATGACAATTAAGCGGTCATCCCGACGAAACGTTCGCCGTCATGGCTGAAACACGTCCCCGTGTTCTGTTGCTCAATCCGCCGCACCGCAAGCGCGTCGTGCGCGACTGTTATTGCAGCGACATCGTCAAAGCCGGCTACTACTGGCATCCGCTGGATCTGCTCATCCAGGCCGGTCACCTTGCGGCGCGCAACGAAGTTTTCCTGTTCGACGCCATCGCCCATCGCCTCAGCGACGACGCCGTGCTCGATCTGGCCGAGCAGCTCGATCCCGAATGGGTGCTCATGCTCGCGGGCCGGGTGGTCGCCGACGACGACCGTGAATTCGCCGAAATGCTGCGCGAATCGTTGCCGCAAGCGAAACTTTTCGCCTCCGGCGATCTGTTCACCGACCGGCCGGTCGAGGCGCTGCAACAATTCCCCATGCTCGACGGCGCGTTGCTCGAGTTCGTCTCGCCCGAGTTCGCCCGGCTCGTCGATGGCCGCGAAGCCATCGGCGATCTGGCCCTGCGCGCCGGCGACGACATCCGCGTGCTCACGCCGTTGGGAACCTCGCGCTTTTCCTATCCGCCGCCGCCGCTGGACCTGATCGACCGCCAACGCTACCGCCTGCCCTTTTACGGCGGCGCGCCGTTCTACAGCCTGCTGGCCTCCTACGGCTGCCCCTACAGGTGCACCTTCTGCCACGTCCCCTCGCTGGGCTACAAACACCGCGACCCGGAGGAAGTCGCCGTCGAAATACGCCTCGCCTACGAGGCCGGCTACCAAAACTTCTACGTGCGCGACGCCACCTTCGGCGTCCGCCGCGACGACGCTGGCAACCTGTGCGAACGCATCGCGCGCATCGGCGACGATATCCGCTGGAACGCCTTCACCCGCGCCGATCTGCTTGACGACGAACTGCTCGACCTCATGGCCCGCAGCGGCTGCGCCGTATTGCAGATCGGCGTGGAGACGCTCGACCGCGACAGCGCCGCCGCCGTCAACAAGCGCGTCGACCACGACGACCTGCGCCGCACCGTCGCCGCCTGCCGCCGACGCGGCATCATGACCTCGCTGCACTTCATCCTCGGCCTGCCCGGCGACCGATGGAGCCAAACGCCGCAGGCCGCGCGCGACTTGATCGCCCTCAAACCCGACTATCTGTCGGTCAACATCCTCGCCCCGCGCCCCGGTTCGGCAATGAACGACGACGGCCTGGCTTTGCCCGCCGAACAAGTTCGGCGACTACGCCAGCTCGCCCGGCGCATCAACCTGCGCTTTTACCTGCGCCCCGAGATCGGAAGAGCGTCGTGTAGGGAAAGAGTGTAGATCTCGGTG
>CALBTQ010000134.1 GCA_937967875.1 uncultured Pseudomonadota bacterium | reverse complement strand
ATTGAGTTTTACAGGTAAGCCCTACTTCGCCACTTCCTCCGCGACGGCGTCGGCTAATTCGGAGCAGCGCAGGGCCACGACGGTGGGCAGGTAGCAGGCGATGTCGGCGGTGACCAGGCCGCGGCCGACGACATTGTTGACGGCGCGTTGCACGAGGTCGGCGGCAGCGGACCAGCCCATGTAGGCCAGCATCTCGCGGCCGGTGAGAATCAACGAGCACGGATTGACCGTGTCGGTGCAGGCGATGTCGGGCGCGGTGCCGTGCACGGCCTCGAACACGCCCAGGCCGTCGCCGAGGTTCGCCCCGGCGGCGAAGCCCAGCCCGCCGACCAGCGCGGCGGCCGCGTCCGACAGGTAGTCGCCGTTGAGGTTGGTGGTGGCCACGACGCTGTGCTCTTCGGGTTTGAGGATCAGCTCCATGAACATCGCATCGGCGATGCGGCTTTTCAGGACAACCTTGCCCGGCGGCGTTTGCCCGTGGAAGCGCTCCTCGGTCTCCTTCTCGGTGAGCACGAACTCGGCGAACTCCTCGCGCGCCAGTTCGTAGCCCCAGTTGTTGAAGCCGCCCTCGGTGAATTTCATGATGTTGCCCTTGTGCACCAGCGTCACCGACGGCCGGCCCTGGGCCAGCGCGAAGCGTAGCGCGCGGCGGATCAGCCGTTTGCTGCCGTGCTCGGTGATCGGCTTGAGGCCGATAGCCGCGTCGGGCGACAGCGGGGCGTCGGCGGCGATCATCTCGTTGGCGCGGATGAACTCGACGATGTCGCGCGCGGCGAGCGAGCCGGCGGGCCACTCGATGCCCGCGTACACGTCCTCGGTGTTCTCGCGGAAGATGACCACGTCGACCTTTTCCGGTTCGCGCAGCGGCGCGGGCGTGCCGGGGATGAAGCGCACGGGGCGCACGCAGGCGTATAGATCGAGTTGCTGGCGCAGCGCGACGTTCAGCGAGCGGATGCCGCCGCCGATCGGCGTGGCCAGCGGACCCTTGATCGCCAGGCGATAGGCGCGGATCGCTTCGAGCGTGTCGGCGGGCAGGTGCCGCCCGTCGCCGTACACTTCCAGCGCGCCGTCGCCGGCGAAGATCTCGAACCAGACGATTTTTTTCTCGCCGCCGTAAGCCTTGGCGACGGCCGCGTCGAGCACCAGTTGCGTCGCGCTCCAGATTTCCGGCCCGACGCCGTCGCCGCGAATGAAGGGGACGATCGGATGATCCGGCACGCGCAGCGCGTCGCCCTCGACGGCGATCGCCTCGCCGGCGGGCGGGATCAGTTTTTCGAACGCGCTCATGCCTACCTCCGATCGATGGGGGTGTAGGGCCGTTGATGGTCGCCCGTGTATTCCTGCTGCGGTCGGAACAGGCGGTTGGCCGCAACCTGCTCGAGCCAGTGCGCGCACCAGCCGGCCACGCGCGAGAGGGCGAAGACGGTGGTGAACAGGTCCATGGGCACGCCGAGCAGATCCAACACGATGCCGCTGTAGAAATCGACGTTCGGATAGATTTTCTTCCCGCCCAGCTTGGCCTCGACGACTTCCTCCAGGCGCTTGGCGGTCGCATAGAGGTTCTGCGCCTCTTCGCCGCCGCGCACGGCGATGAGCTTTTCGAGGTACTCCTGCAGGATGATCGCGCGCGGGTCCTTCACTTTGTAGATGCGGTGGCCTACGCCCATGATTTTCGCGCCGGTGGACAAGCGGTCTTCGACGAAGGACTCGACGTTGTCGGGGTGGCCGATGGAAAAGAGCATGCGCAGCACGCGCTCGTTGGCGCCGCCGTGCAGCGGTCCGGCCAGTGCGCCGACCGCGCCGGAGACCGACGAGTAGACGCTGCTTTTGGTCGAGGCGATCACGCGGCAGGCGAAGGTCGAGGCGTTCATCGTGTGTTCGGCGTGCATGATCAGCAGCTTGTCGAAAATTTCGGTCGACAGCTCGTCGGGCGGCTCGCCGGTGAGCATGAACAGGAAATTCAGATCGGAAGAGCACACGTCTGAACTCCAGTCACCGAATACGA
>CALBTQ010000133.1 GCA_937967875.1 uncultured Pseudomonadota bacterium | reverse complement strand
GGCAATTACATCGAAAGCTGGATGCAGCCGAACCAGACCGACCAGTGGGGCTATCGCGACCTGGCGTGGGACGGTCAGTACCTGTACGGCAGCGCCGGCACGGAGATCGACAAGTTCGACCATCACGGCAACGTGGTCGACACCTTCACCGGCCCGCTGGACGTGCACCGCGCACTGGCCTACGACCCGGATACCGGCCACCTGTGGACGGCGAACTGGGATTCGAACATCTATGAGATCGACATGGAAGGCAACGTGATCCATCAGTACGCCAACAGCAAGTCGATTTACGGCATGGCCTGGGACGACAAGAGCGCGGACGGTCCGTGGTTGTGGGTTTACGCCCAGACGCCCAACTACATTTATCAGTTCAATCCGTCCACCGGCGCCTACACGGCCGTGTCGATCGAAGACACCTGGTCGGGCGAAGAAGGGCTGGCCGCGGGCATCTGCTTCACCTCGAGTTGGACCGACACGGACAACACGGGCATTCTGTTCCTGGTTTCGCAGCAGGATCCGGACCAGGTCATCGGCCTGGAAGTCGTAACCGACGTAGCCGCCGATGACGACATCGTCGATGACGACACCACCGTCGACGACGACACCACCGTCGACGACGACACCACCGTCGACGACGACACCGCCGACGACGATATCGTTGACGACGACGTGGTCGATGACGATGTCATTGACGACGATGTCACCGACGACGACGCCATCGACGACGACGATGACGACGATGATGACGACGTCGACGATGACGACGACGATCTCGACGTCGACGACGATGACGACGACGATGATAACGACGATGACGGATGTGGCTGCTGATTCGACCTACAAGCGCAATATAAAACGAAAGAGCTCGAAATCACGTTGATTTCGGGCTCTTTTTTTTTGGGGTGACGCACATGAGGCGACGTCCGCGCATCCCCGTTTTGCATGTTGCATAACCACCGATTTTGTACTAATTAGATAAATGTAACTAGTTAATTAATATGCATAAAACAAAGAGGGAGGGATTGCTATGCATCGCAAAATTTTTATAACAATGGTGTTATTGGTGTGCCTGCTGGCGGCTTCGAACGCCTATGCGATCGACGCCTGCTCCATCGGCTTCGAAACATCCCCGGCGACAATGCCCGCCGAACGCGGCCGTTTGGCCGGCGTGGTTGTCGGTGATTATTTCTACGTCATGGGCGGGTGGAACAACGCCGGCGAGGTCAATGACGACCTGTATCGCTACGATCCGTTCACCGACACCTGGGATGATACGCTGTCGGCCATGCCCGGCGCGTTGGCCAACCTGTGCGTCGTTGCCATCGACGGGAAAATCCATGCCTTCGGCGGATTCGACGCCGATACCAATTACACGGGCGATCACTACATCTACGATATCGCCACCGACGCCTGGAGCGCCGGGGCGGACTACCCGATCGCTTCGTCGGGCATCTTGTGCGCTGCGATCGACGGCATCATCTATGGCGCCGGCGGCGACACGGACAGCGGTTACACGGACGTGGCCTATGAGTACAATCCGGGCACCGACGCCTGGACGAGCATTGCGGCCATGCCGGCCGCCAAAGGCTACGGTCGCGGCCTGGCGCACAACGGGTTGTTCTATGCGGTCGGCGGTTGGGGCGACGATTCGCTATATGTCTACGATCCGGACACCAGCGCTTGGACAACCCTGACCGTCGCCGACGTCGGCAATCTGCATGATCCGAACATCATCGTGCCGATGAAACAGGAAGACCAGGACTATTGGTGGGCGTACGGCTACGGCCCCGATATATCGTGGGCTTCGGTCGGGACGGTCATCGGTTACGAGCCGGGCAGCGACGACTGGTACGTCGCCAGTCTGTTCGGCACCCTGCCCACGCCGGTCAACGCCGCCGCCTCCGACAATTTCTACAATGCCATGTTCTTCATCGCCGGCGGTTACACGACCGATGTGTTCACCAAGTCCGACGCGATGCAGATCTTCCGTTATTGCGCGCCGTACATCAAATCGGCGACGCCCAACGAGGTGCTTAATTACGAAGCCGAAGGAACCGTCCTGGCGCTGGTCGGCTTGTACTTTGACGATCAAGCCGGAGCTGACCTGTACTTGGAGGACGGAACGAAGGCGCGCGTCGATTTCGACAGCTACTCCTTCACCGACGCCGGCAACGCCACGGCCACGCTACCGGCCGACCTGGCCGCCGGATCGTATGATGTGGTCGTACAAAACTCCGCCTGGTCCGACCCCATCGCGTATCTCTCCAATGCGGTGCGGGAGGGCGGTCTGACGGTCATCGCGCCGACGCCGCAGGTAACCGCGATCACTCCGAATACCGGGGAAATCGGCGATTCGGTTTCGGTCTCGGTCGCCGGCGATCATTTCTTCGGCACGCCGACGGTCATGCTGTCGGGACCGACCAAGGCCGACATCACCGCCACAAACATCGTCGTATCCGATGTGAATACGATCACCTGCGACTTTGATCTGGCCGGCGCCGATGCCGGCGACTACGACGTAGTCGTGACCACCGACAACGGGGACGGTACATTGACCGACGGCTTCAACATTCCCGAAGCGGCGGACGACGACACCGATGACGACACCGACGACGACACCGGCGACGACGACGCCGATGACGACACCGACGACGACGATGACGACGATGACAACGATGACGACACCACACCTGCCGACGACGACGATGACGACGATGACGACGACGGGTGCTGCGGCTGCTGATCGCGCTTGAGGAAAAAAAAGTAACAAGGGGTGTTGGCTTGCACCCCTTGTTTCATTTAATATAACGGTCAATAACCGCTTGCAGGAGTTTAAAATGAGAATGTTTATCCTTTGTCTCTCGGCGATTCTTTTAACCGTCGCCTGGTTTGCCTGCAGTAATAACGGCGACGATGACGACGACGATGCTTACGGCGATTATTCCAGCGCGATCAATAAAATGAATTTCGATTGCGATCTTTCCATGGCCGGATTGGAGAACGCCGGCTATACGCTGAATCTGGCTTCGTGTGAAATCTGGGGCGACGCCGATACCGACGGCGACTGGGTCTTGCCGCTTACCTGGCAGGATTTCGACGTCAAAGTCGCCGGTTTTCAGGCCACCTCCACCCAATGGGCCATCGGCGAGCGTTTCCTTGTTTACGGCGACTTTGCCATCAACGGCGTCGGCGCGGTGGAAATCACCATCTGGCCGGAAACGGAGTTGTCGACGCACACCATCTACTGCAGCAACGCGACGGATTTTACTTGGGAACCGTCGGGCCAATTCGCCATTCTTAACCAGTTCGAAGACATCGACGACGGCGAGTTGGGAACGAACGATCTGAGGATCGATTTTGACGTTTATGAGTTCGCCGACGAAACTGGCCGGGACAATTGCATTTCCTGTCTGCTGGAAGTGGATTGAGCTCGCCGAATCTATTTGTTATTCGATATAACAAACGGAAAGGCGGACTCGATGAATGCAAAATGTCTGGTGCTTTTGCCGATCCTGTTGTTGGCGTTCGGCCTCGGCGTCGGCTCGGCCGCCGAAAGCGATGACGCGGCCTCACCGCAACCGGCGCTCAACGCCGCGAAGCTGCCGTTGGGTTGGATGATTCTGCTCGGACGATTCGGCGGCGGCGCGACGATGTCCGGCGGCGCGATCGAATTCGAAGACGTGCCGCGCGGCGCGGACGAGCAAACGACCTTCGGCGCGCGCTACGGCGATCTGATCAACCTGGGCGTCGAGGCGCTGTTCTTCCCGACCCAGGGACGGCAGTTCATGCTCAGCGCCACGATGCAGCACATGTACCTGACCACCGATATGAATTTCGACGACGACGAATACGGCTACGAAGCGGGGCTGGATCATCGCCTGCTCCGCCAGCACATGACCACGGCCTGCGGCGGCATCGGCTATCGCTGGCTGTACGGCGAGCGCAATCAGCACGCCTCGTCGCTGTACGGCAAGTTCGGCTTCGGCGGCGCGAACATGGCCGTCGACGGCCTGACCAGCAACTCCGAAGGCGGCGCGGTGGTAATCGATTTGGGCACGAACTATTACTATCGCTTCGACGACCGGATGATCTTCGGATTCCAATTCGATCTGCGCGGCTGGGGCGCCGGCTACACCGAAACCGAATTCGACGCGCTCGACACCACGGGGCAGTTCAGCAACGGCGGCTTCACCGGGCTGATCAGCGTGCTCATCGGTTGGGAAACGCTGTAATCCGTTCGCGCCGGCCGCGCCTCCAGGAAAAGCGGCGACGAGTCAGAGCTTGGCGAATCGCCCGCCTCCCCTCTTTTCCGCCCCCTTGACATATTTTGCCGTTTAGCTAAATTGCACAATCGCTAAAGGATGCCGCGCACCGCAGGCGACCCACGCACGTCGGGCGCGACGCGGTAAAAGGATGTCGTCATGAAGAAGCGCGAGCTGTACGAATTTCGGGCCCGAATCTTCAAAGCGCTGGCGCACCCGAGCCGGTTGATGATCGTCGACGCGTTGCAGGCCGGACCCAAGCCGGTCGGCGAACTGGTCGAACTGGTCGGCGCACAGTATGCGACCGTCAGCCGCCACCTGAGCGTGCTGCGCGAAGCGGGCATCGTCGCCGAGGACCGCAAGGACGGCGCAACCGTTTTCTACCGGCTGGAAGTGCAATGCATCAACGGCTTTTTCACCTGCGTCACCGAGGTGCTCGCCGAACGCAAGAAAGCGCTGGCCGCATTGCGCTAGAAAACAAGGACATCCCATGAAGGAAACCACCAAACTGTTGCTGATCGTCGGCGTCTTCGCCGCGGCGTACCTGTTGCCGCTGGGCGACGAGCGCATGCGCGGCGCGATCCTCGAAGCGTTTTTCATGCTGCAGGACTATGCGCGCGAACACGTGCTGTTTTGTCTGGTCCCCGCGTTTTTCATCGCCGGGGCGATCGGCGTTTTCATTTCGCAGGCGGCGGTGATGAAATATTTCGGCGCCGATGCGAAGAAGATCCTCGCCTACTCGGTGGCGGCGGTGTCCGGCTCGATTCTCGCGGTTTGCTCGTGCACGGTGCTGCCGCTGTTCGCGGGCATCCACAAACGCGGCGCGGGCCTGGGTCCGGCGACGGCGTTTTTGTACAGCGGCCCGGCGGTGAACGTGCTGGCGATCATCCTCACCGCGCGCGTGTTGGGCTGGCGACTCGGGCTGGCGCGGGCGATCGGCGCGATCGTCTTCGCCATCGTCATCGGGTTGCTGATGGCCGCGATCTTCCGCCGCGAGGAATCGGCCAAGGCCGCCCTGCCCGTGCCGCCGGACGCCGCGACGCCGCGCTCGCTGGCGAAAACCGGCTTGTATTTTCTCGTTATGGTGCTGATTCTGATTTTTGCCGCGTGGGGCAAGCCGGCGCAGCCGGTGGGTTTCTGGAACGCGGTGTACGGCGTGAAATGGTACGCGAGCGGCGCGCTGGCGATCGCGCTAGCGCTGATGCTGTGGCGTTGGTTCGCCAAGGACGAACTGACCGACTGGGTCGATTCGACATGGGAGTTCGTCAAGCAGATCATGCCGCTGTTGTTCATGGGCGTGCTGGCGGCGGGTTTTCTGCTCGGGCGGCCCAACAGCGACGCAGGGGTAATTCCGGCGCGCTACGTGCAGCAACTGCTCGGCGGCAATTCGCTGGGCGCGAACCTCTTCGCTTCGGTGGCCGGCGCGCTGATGTACTTCGCCACATTGACCGAGGTGCCGATCCTCGACGGCCTGCTGGGCGCGGGCATGGGCCAGGGACCGGCGTTGACGTTGCTGCTGGCCGGGCCGGCGCTGTCGCTGCCGAACATGATCGTCATCCACGGCGTGCTGGGCACGAAAAAGTCGCTGGCCTATTTCGGTTTGGTGATCGTCATGTCGGCATTGGCCGGCATGTTGTATGGGGCGCTGGTCGCCTGATAAAGGACGTCGATGAACTCGCTGGTTTCCGTCGCCGGAGTGGCGATCTTCGCGGTGACCTACGTGCTGATTTCGGCGCGACGGTTGGGCTACTTGCACATCGACCGGCCCAGCGCCGCGCTGCTGGGCGCCATCGCCTGCGTGGCCGTGGGCGTGCTGTCGCCGGGCGAAGCGCTGGCGGCGATCGACGGCAACACCATCCTGCTGCTGTTCGGGATGATGGGCATGGGCGCGTTTTTGGGCGCGACCGGATTCTTCATGCGCGCGGCGCAGGCGTTATCGCACAAAGCGCGCACGCCCGAGCGTTTGCTGGCGCTGATCGTCTGGGGCGCGGGCGGCTTGGCGGCGCTGATCACCAACGACGCGGTGTGCGTGTTGGGCGCGCCGCTGGTGGTCGAGCTGATCCGCAAGCATCGGCTGCCGGCGTTGCCGTTTCTGCTCGCGCTGGCCACGGCGGCCAACACCGGCAGCGCGGCAACGTTGGTGGGCAATCCGCAGAACATGCTGTGCGCCTCGCTGGGCGATCTGTCGTACCGCGCGCACCTGTGGCTGGTCGGTCCGGCGGCCCTCGCCGGTCTGGCGATCAACCACGGTTTGCTGCGGCTGATGTTCCGGCGGCAATTGGCGGCGGCGACGTTGACGCGGGAAGAGACGACCGCCGAACGCGTGCTGACGACGCCCTCGCTGACGATCCTCGCCGTGCTGGCCGGCACGGTGGTCGCCTACACGCTGGGCGCCGACCTCGCTTGGACGGCCGCGGGCGGCTTCGCGTTGCTGTTCGTCCTGCGCCACGAACAACCCGCGGCGGACGTGTGGTCGCGCATCGACTGGTCGGTGCTCGTATTCTTCGCCGGGCTGTTCGTGGTCGTCGAAGGATTGGTGCGCAGCGGCGCGCCGGCGTGGTTCTTCGCGCATGCGCCGTTGGCGTCGCTGAACGGCTTGGGCGGCCTGCTCGGTCAGGCGGGAGTGTTTCTGGTCGGCTCGAACATCGTGTCCAACGTGCCGTTCATCCTGGTCGTGCGCGACCAGATGGCGACGCTGGCCGATCCGCGCCTGGGCTGGGAATTGCTGGCGATGGCCTCGACCTTCGCGGGCAATCTCACGCTCGTGGGCTCGGTGGCCAACATCATCGTCGCGGAAAAAAGCCGCGAGGTGGGCGGCATGGATTTCTGGGCTTATCTGCGCGTCGGGTTGCCGTTGAGTCTGCTGACCACGCTGGTCGGCGCGCTGTGGATCTACGCCGTCGGCTGAGCGGCGCAGCGAAAGGAGAACGATCGTGATACGGATCGAAATTCTGGGCGCCGGTTGCGTCAAATGCAACAAGACCTTCCAGGTCGTCAGCGAGTACGTAACCAAACACGGCCTGCCCTACGAGGTGGTCAAGGTCGAGGACCTCGACGAGATCCTCAAGTACGGCATCCTGATGACGCCGGGGCTGGTGGTCGACGGTCAATTGGTCATGCGCGGCAAGGTGCCCAAGGAAAAGGATCTGGCGCAACTGCTGCAAAACAAGGAGTAACCGATGAACATCAAGGTGCTCGGTCCGGGATGCAAGAATTGTCACGAACTGCTCGAACGCACGCAGGCCGCCGTAGCCGAACTGGGCGTCGAAGCGGACATCGAATACGTGACGGAAATGGCGCGCATCACCGATTACGTGATGCTCACGCCCGGGTTGGCGATCGACGAAAAAGTCGTCCACGCCGGCAAGCCGCTGCCCCAGGTGGAGCGGATCAAACAGCTTATAACGGAGGCTAAATGAAACGATTCGTTGTCGCGTTGACGATTGTGTTGTTGGTTGCGATGGCCGCGTCCTTTGTGGCGCAAGCCGCCGCCGCGGGCAAAACTCTGTACTTCCTCAAGCACACCATGTCGTGCCCGTGCACAAAAAAAGCGTGCCAGAGCGCGCAACCGCTGGCCGACGCGCTGCCCAAGCAGTTGATCGACGGCGTGACGATGGTCACCTCCGACTTCGCGTTGGCCAAGGACAAGACCGAGGCGCTGATGAAAAAATTCAAAATCTTCGCCTTCCCCGCCTTCGTGTTGGTCGATGAAAACGACAACGTGCTCTACCAGGTGCAAGGTACGTTTGAAAACGACGACGTGCTCGACAAGCTGACCGAACTGGGCGTGGTGAAATAGTGCTCGACGGCTGGATCGCCAACGCCGCCGCGATCGTGCAGAGCAGCCCGTGGCTGGCCCCGCTGGTGGTGTTCGCCGGCGGGCTGCTCACCGCGAGCAATCCGTGCGTGCTGGCGATGATTCCGCTGATGATCGCCTTCGTCACCGGCGACAAGCGGATCGATTCGCCGGCGCGCGCGTTTGCCTTTTCGCTGTTGTTTGTGCTCGGGCTGGTGGCGATGTTCACGGCGATGGGCGTGTTCGCCGCGTTGGTCGGACGGATGTTCGGCGACGTTTCGGCGATCTGGAACTGGATCGTCGCCGGCGTCTG
The DNA here is from genome assembly GCA_937967875.1 of uncultured Pseudomonadota bacterium. Taxonomy (GTDB): domain Bacteria; phylum Lernaellota; class Lernaellaia; order Lernaellales; family Lernaellaceae; genus CALBTQ01. The sequence continues at coordinate 5,064 of CALBTQ010000133.1, read as the reverse complement.
TCTGCTGATGGGTTTGCATCTGCTGGGTGCGTTTACCTTGCCGCTGCCGCAAATCGACGCGCATCCGCGAATCCAAGGCGCGCTGGGCGCGTTCGTGCTGGGTTTGCTGTTCGGCATCGTTTCCGCGCCGTGCGCCGCGCCGATTTTGATCGTGTTGTTGACCACCATCGCGGGCAGCGGTTCGTCGGCCGTCTACGGCGGGTTGCTGCTGGCGATCTACGCGTTGGGCCACTGCGTGCTGATCCTGATCGCGGGGACCAGCGTGGGCGCGGCGAAGAAAATCATCGCCAACCGGAACCTGACGCGCACCACCAACCTGCTGCGGCGGGCGGCCGGCGTGTTGATCATCCTGGTCGGCGCGTACTTCGGCTATCGGGGACTATAACGACGACCGGCGACGAATTGCCGTAGCGTCCTCATCATTTTTCCGATAGAATATCCACATTGGAGACGTCCTCCCCTTCATTGATTTGTCGAGGAACGACTGATGTCGTCGAACGAACACCCCACCAACACGCCGCCGCCGGAACCCGGCGGAGGATTCGAGCGCGCGCATCCGAACGTCGGTTTTCTTTTGTTCGGCTTCCTGTGCCTGGGCGCGGTAAGCCTGGCAATCAAGGGGGCGGTGCTTTCGGCGTTGCTGACCTTTGCGGCGGGATTTCTTTTTTACCCGCCGGTGGTGCGGCAAGCGGACGCGTTTATCGCCAATTGGAAGGTGCATTTCGGTTTGCGCTTGACCGGCTTGTTGTTGTTGCTGGCCTTGTCGGTCGCCGCGCGGCCCGCGCCGGTCAAAAACGATACGCCGGCTCCGGCCACGCCCGAAAGGACGCTGCAGCAGGCGCTCGCACCGGACATGCCCGAGCCCGAAGCGGCGCCCACGCCCATTCCCGACGCGCCGACCGCCGCCACGCCGACGCCGCCGCCGGAGGATCTGCCGATTTACACCGTGCTGGCCCGTAACATCACCGACACCCCCGCGCGCGGCGAAATCGCGCTGGACGTGCTGGTGATCAGCAACCTCCAACGCGACTCGCTCGAACGATTGCTGCGTCACCTCGAACAACAAACTGCGCAACCGGGCGCGCTGAAGCACCGACCGCAACTCGACCGGCTGACGATCGCCGCGTTCACCAGCGAGGAGCATTGGCAGTCGGAAACGAAACAGTGGATCGCCCTGCTCGAACGCGACGGCGCACAACCGGCGCAGGTGCAGTTCAACGAAAACGCGATCAAGGCCCTCGCCTATCGCCCGACCTACCGCTTCGGGCTGGCCGAGGAAACGCGGCGCGCGATTTACCATCAGATCGTCGCGGCGGAAAACGAGGCCGAACGCCTCACCGAAAAGCAGTTCCCCAACGATCCGACGCAGGAGCTCAAGCCCGGCGAGCAATTCATGGTCACGCGCCCGACGCCGATCCGCTATAAAAAACCTGAAAAAAACGAAGCGTCGCCGCCCGACATTCTCCAACAGGCATATCTGAACACCGGGGCGGTCGTGACAATCAAGACGCGCACAATGCTGGAAAATGCGCTGTGGTATGAGGTGAGCGCAAAGGAACAAAACCTGCGTCGCCAAGGGTGGATCCGCACGGCGAACCTGACCGGCCAGGGCGGCACGAGCAACATCCGCACCCACCTGGAGCGGCAGGCGCAGATGTTCCGGGAGCAGCAAACGCGGCTGCTGTTTGCGCTGGCCAAAGAGCATAACCTGACCCGCGAGCAACTGGAGGAGATCGGCCTGGAGGGGCTGATCCGCGACTGGCCGATGCCGCCGAAAGGGAAGTAGACCGAGTTTGTTTTTTCAACGCTTCGTGCTACGGATGATGGTGGCCGCCCACTAGTAGGAGCACTCTCATGAAACACGGTATGTGGTTCGTTTTCGCCCTGTTGATGATTTCCGCATTTTTATTCGCCTGCGACGAAGCCGAGGACAGCCTCAAGGATGCCGTCGAGGAATGGATCGAAGGCGTGCCCGACGACGTCAGCGACTTTCTCGATGAAGACGACATCAAGGAACTCGAAGAGTTGGGCATGGACATTCACACCGGCGAAAATCCACCGGCCGTCTTCGGCGATTATTACCTGGATTCGCTGGTCGTCGAATACGACACCGCCGGCAATCAGGGCCTGCAGATCGTCCCCTACGACTGGCATTACACCGCACCGGGTGGACGCGGCGACCTGACCTGCAGCTACGAAAGCGACGCGACCACCGGCATGGAAGACGTCGCCTCGGGCCTGGCCGGCTGGACGTCGGGCGAAGGCAACTGCTTCACGGTGTACCTCGACTTCGAAGGCAACGCCAACGGCTGCGAATACAAAATGCCCATGGTGCAAAGCGGCTGCCTGACCGACGAGGGCATCGCGGACTTCACCATCGCCTACGTGATGAAGGACAAGGACGAGCTCAACCCGGCGTGCCTGTCGATGATGCCCATCGACGCCAAGCGCATCACGGTGGAAACCGACAAACTGGCGGAAAGCAAGTAATCCGCGCCGGTCAGTCGGCGTCCCGCGCGCAGCGGAAGCCCACTTCGTCGTGGCCGATGCCGCCGCCGGTGCCCCAGCGATACGAGGCGCGCAGGAAGGACGAAGTGTAGGAATACGCGCCGCCGCGAATCACCTTTTTGTAGCCGGGCGGGCCGAGCGGATCGACCTCCGGGCTGGTTTCGTAATAGTCGAAGCGATACCAGTCGGCGACCCATTCGAAGGCATTGCCGAGCATGTCGTACAAGCCGAAATCGTTCGGTTCTTTCAGCCCCACCGGATGCGCCGTCTGCCCGGCGTTGAGCGCATACCAGGCGACGTCGCCGAGGCAGGCCGCGTCGTCGCCGCAATAGTAGCGCGTGGTCGAGCCGGCGCGGGCGGCGTATTCCCACTCGGCCTCGGTGGGCAGGCGACCGCCGAACGCTTCACAAAACTCCTGGGCGTCGCCCTGCCCCAGGTAGGTGATCGGGCAATCGCGGCAATCCCGGAAGGCGCTGAAGTTCCAGTTCTTGACCGCGTCCCATTGTTCCTGAGTGATTTCATAGGGCGTAATCTGAAACGGCGAGAGCGTCACCGTGTGGCGCGGCAGCTCCTGCCCGTCGCACAGGTCGTCGCCGGGCGAGCAACCCATCGCGAACGTGCCGCCGGGAATGTCGACCCACTCCAGTTCCATGCCGGGCGGTCGATTCGTCGAATCGTCGATCGCGTCGTCGTCGGCCGCATCGTCGTCGGGCGCGACGCCGTCATCGTCGTCGCCCAGCGACGCTTTGTCCGCATCATGATCGGCGCAGGCCGCGAGCGTCAACAACACGGTAAGCAACGCGCACAGAGGAACGCGGTAAAAATTCATTCGTCTCGCTCCCCCGTGCCAACCATCGCGCGTGGGCTCAAATGCATTCGTCCGCATGTTCCTCGGTAAACTCGTAGTCCTCGGTCGAGCCGTCGGGCAAGGAAACCTCTTCCGAGAAATGCAGCGCCGCGCCGGTATCCGGATAGCTGGAATACACTTGCAACGTGTAATCGCCGGGCGCCAGTCCCGTCAGATCGTAGGTGTAGTCGAACAGGCAATCGCAATCCATCGGCGTGTAATCGGACTGCGCCGCCTCCATGATCGCGATGACGCCCGCGTCGATGGTCACGTACACGTCGGCCAGGAAGCCGCAGTTCTCGCAGGTGTGCTCGTGCTCGACCGCCAACGTGCCCGCGCCGTCCCAGTTCAGGCTCAGCACTTCAGTGAAGGATTTTTCGCCGGCTTTGGTTTCGTTCAGGCAACCGCTGTTGGTCATGTTATCGACCGACAGATCATCGTCGTCATCGTCGTCGTCATCGTCGTCATCGTCGTCGTCATCGTCGTCATCGTCATCGTCGTCGTCATCATCACCGACATCGTCATCATCACCGGCGTCATTATCGTCGTTGTCATCGTCGTCGTCATCGTCCGAACACGCGACGATCGCCAGTCCGGCCGTCAGGGCCAACACCGTCAACCACACAATCCAGAAATTCCTCATTGATCCGCCCTCCCTTTTCGACGCCGCAGCAGGCAGCGCCTTACGACGGCGATTATAATCCACCGCCGCCGGATAATCATCTTCGGTTATTCGGTCACCGCCACGATTTCCGTGATCGTCTGGTAACCCCAATCCTCATAACCTTGCCCTTCATGCCAATAGCCGACCGGCCAATGCACGTAAAAACGTCCGTCGTCCGAAAGCGCCGAGCCGCCGGGAGCCGCAACATAAAACGTGCTGTCCTGAAAATTTCCCGACAAGGCCAGACCGCGCTCCAACGTGCCGACCGGCGGATCTTCCTCCCGTCCCTCACCGTGGGCGTAACGGCAGACCTGCGGCCAAGAGGTCAGCGCGGAAATCGGTTCGCTCTTGTAGGTGAAATCGTGCCACGTTTCGTTGACGGTATAGACCAGCAACAGATTGTCCAGTTCGTCCCAGATGAAAATGGAGTCCGAATCGCAGCAACCGTCGTCGCCCGCGCTTTGCCATTGCTTGAGTTGCACCGTTTGCCCGTCCGCCAACGGCATAGGGACTTGCTCGGTCAACCAGCGGCCGATCAGTTTGTATTCTCCCTTTTCGATGGAAAACCAGGAGCCGTAAACCGTCACCGTTCCGGTGAGGATGTAATGACCGTGGCACTCGTCCAAATATTCTCCGTATTGCGTGTCAAAGACGAATGGATTGAACCAGGGCTCGGGTTCTTGATAGGGCTCACAAAACGGCAGTTCTTCCTCAACCTGATCGTCGTCGGCCGCATCGTTATCGTCGTCGGTGTCGAGGTCGTCGTCGGTCACGTCATCGGTGGAATTGTCGTCATTATCGTCGTCATCGTCCGAACAAGCCGGCAACATCGTCAAAACGATCAGCAACGCCAGGAAAAAAACGGTCCATCCATGTTTCATCGCGCTCTCCCACGAAACGAGGCAGCGCCAATCTCCGGCGGTCATTATAGCAATTGCGGATAAAAAAACAAAAGACGGCGGGAAGGCCCGGGGACCTTCCCGCCCAGCTCAGCTTGTATGTCGTCCCGCTTGCGGCGGGCTTACGCCACGCTTACTCGTCGTCA